>NZ_JBRJGP010000013.1:0-97635 GCF_053628555.1 Roseovarius sp. MBR-79
TGATCTCCTTGGCGGTGCCAGCCGCCGGTTGGGTGGGTTTCGTTCACCCGGAGATTACGCCACCTTCAAATTTCCACCACCTTCGCGACACGACCTTGGGCGCATCGTCGAACAACAGATGCGCCTCGTCGAAAAAGAACACCAGCTTCGGCTTGTCGGGATTGCCCACCTCGGGCAGTTCCTCGAACAGCTCGCTCAGCAGCCACAGCAGAAAGGTTGCATAAAGGCGCGGCGATTGCACCAGCCTGTCCGCGGCAAGGATGTTGACATGCCCCCGCCCCTCTGGCGTCACCCGCATGAGATCCGAAAGATCCAGCGCCGGTTCGCCGAAGAAATACGCGCCGCCCTGATTTTCCAGCACCAGAAGCGCCCGTTGGATCGCCCCCACCGAGGCCGCCGTGACATTGCCGTAGCGCAGCGACAACTCGGCCGCCTGCTGACCCACAAAGGTCAGGAGCGCCTGCAAATCCTTCAGATCCAGAAGCGGCAGCCCCTCTTCGTCCGAGACGCGGAACGCGATGTTGAGAACCCCCTCCTGCGCCTCCGAGAGCGCCATCAGCCGCGCCAGCAGAAGCGGCCCCATCTCGGCCACGGTGGTGCGCACCGGATGTCCCTGCTCGCCGAAGAGATCCCAGAAGATGACCGGGAAAGCGTCATAGCGAAACCCGTCGAAGCCGATTCGCGCGGCGCGCTCGGTAAAGGGCCCGTGCAGCTTGCCTCCCGGATCGCCCGCCTCGGCCATGCCCGAGATGTCACCCTTGATATCCGACAGGATCACCGGCACGCCCGCATCCGAGAATCCCTCGGCCAGAATTTGCAGCGTCACCGTCTTGCCGGTGCCGGTCGCCCCGGCAATAAGCCCGTGCCGGTTGCCGAATTTCAGCAAAAGCTCCTGCGCCGCACCATAGTCCGGCCCGCCGCCACCCACGAAAATCGCCTCTGACACGCCACCCCTCCCGGTCCAGAAATCGTCACGGTGCGACCATACAATCTTAACCCTTCTGTGCCAGAGTGAAATCACGCCCGGTCCCGAGTGTCCTCCCGGACCGGGTGACTTCCTCCCTGTCAGACTGGCCGCGCCCTCGGGTGCGGCCTTTTTTCTTCACGGCCCCACTTCACCTGTTGACGCAACCGGTCTTCTGTCCTAGCGTTCAGCCAAATACTAAGTCGGCCAGTCCGACGGGGAGAGAAACGTTGTTTGAAAGAGGTCCACGGGCCTCTTTCTTCTTGTGCGGGGGCAGCATAGCCGCGCGCGACATGTCGCCCGCGCCTGCTTCGGAGACGCGATTTCATCCTGACACTCCCCAGCCGACGTGGTAGACGCCTGCCAAACTCGTCCGAAACCCATGGGGATAAAATGTCCAAGACCGTGTTCCGCCTCACTCTCGCCGCTCTTCTCGCCGTATCGACCGCCGCAGGCGCGCAACAGGCCGAAAGCCCGGCAGGCGATGCCCAGACCGACGCCGCCCCGGCGCAGACCGAAGCGCCGGTCAACCCGGTGCCCGGGCTCGATACCGGACGCGTGGTCGATGACGAGAACGCCCCCTATATCCGGGAGACCCATGGCGACTGGTCGATGCGCTGCTTTCCCAACGAGGTTGAGGGCCAGGGCGACGACCTGTGCCAGATGTATCAGCTCCTGACCGAGGAGGCCGGCAATCCCGTGGCCGAAATCAGCATCTACCGCCTTGCCGGCGGCGGTCAGGTTGTGGCCGGGGCCACGCTCGCGGTGCCGCTCGGCACGCTGCTCACCGAAGAGGTCAAGCTTTCGGTGGATAGCGGCAAGGCCAAGAGCTATGCCTATTCGTTCTGCACCATGGCAGGATGCTTTTCGCGGATCGGTTTGGCGCAGGTCGATATCGACGCAATGAAACGCGGTTCCAAAGCCACGATCGAAATCGTGCCCGCCCAGGCCCCGGATCAGATCGTGCGCATCGACGCCTCGCTCGTGGGCTTCACTGCCGCCTTCGAGGCGACCTCGACGATCACGAACTGAGGCGCCCTGTCACCCTCGGACATGCACTGAGGGTCTCCCGACAAAAGACCCTCCGGCTTGGCCGGAGGGTCATGTTTTTGGGGACCCCGTCATCCTCGGGCCAGACCCGGGGATATCCCCTCATGAGCGCCTCAGCCGAACCGCCGCAGAGCCATGACCGCATTCAGCCCGCCAAAGGCAAACGCGTTCGACAGCGCGACATCGACATGCGCCTCGCGCGCCTCGTTCGGCACCACGTCGAGCGCGCATTCCGGGTCCGGCTCCTCATACCCGATGGTGGGCGCAATCACCCCGTCGCGCAGCGCCATGATGCAGGCCAGCAGTTCCACCGCCCCCGTCGCGCCGATGAGGTGCGCGTGCATCGACTTGGTCGAGGTGATCATCAGCTTGTCGGCATGATGCCCAAAGACATCGGCCACCGCCGCGCATTCGGTCTTGTCATTGGCCGCCGTGCCGGTGCCATGGGCGTTGATATAGCCCACGTCCTCGCGGTTCACGCGTGCATCGCGCAGCGCACCCGCGATCGCCCGCGCCGCGCCCTGTTTCGAGGGCATGACGATATCGGCCGCGTCCGAGGTCATGGCAAAGCCGACCACCTCGGCCAGGATTTCCGCGCCGCGCCGCTTCGCGTGCTCCAGCTCCTCGAAGACAAAGATCGCCGCGCCCTCGCCCTGCACCATGCCGTTGCGATTGGCCGAGAACGGGCGGCAGGCGTCGCGGCTCATCACCCGCAGCCCTTCCCATGCCTTGACCCCGCCGAAACACAGCATGGACTCGGACCCGCCCGTCACCATCACCGGGGTGATGCCGCCATGCACCATCTGGAAGGCCTGCGCCATGGCGTGATTGGACGACGCACAGGCCGTCGAGACGGTGAAGGTCGGCCCCTTGAGGTTGAACTCCATCGACAGGTGGCTGGCGGCGGCGTTGTTCATCAGCTTGGGCACCACGAAGGGATGGACCCGGTTCTTGCCCTCCTCGTAGACGGTGCGGTAATTCTCGTCGAGCGTGGTCATGCCGCCGCCGGAATTGCCAAGGATCGCCCCCGCCCGCGCTGCCAGTTCGCCGGAGAACTCAAGCCCCGCCTGCCCGATCGCCTCGCGCGCGGCAATCAGCGTGAACTGCGTGAACCGGTCATAGAGCGCCAGTTGCTGCCGGTTGAAGCGCGCCACCGGATCATAGCCCTTGACCTGCCCGCCGATGCGAATCGACAGCCGCTCCACATCCCTGAACTCCAGATCGCCGATGCCGCAGCGCCCCTCGCGCATCGACTCGAGCGTCGTGGGCACATCATGGCCAAGCGCGTTGATCGTGCCCGCCCCGGTTATGACAACGCGTTTCACGCCTGCTCCGCGATCAGCCGCTCGATGCCCGCGATGATCGAGCGCACGGAGGAAATGTCGAAATCGCTCTTCTCCGGCTCGTTGGCGTTGAACGGCACCGCGATGTCAAAGGCTTCCTCGATGGCAAAGATGCTCTCGACAAGGCCGAGGCTGTCGATGCCCAGATCCTCCAGCGTGCTGTCAAGGGTGACATCTGCGGGTTCGAGCACCGCCTGTTCGGCGATGATCGCGATCACCCGGTCCTGAATGCTGCTCATGATGCGGTCTTTCCTTTCACCGCCCCGGCGGGGGCGCATCTCGGGGTCTTGTGCGTCAGTTACGTAACGGATTTTTAAAGGCTGAGCCCCGCGCGCACAATCTTTTGCGGCGGCGCTGCCGCACCGCCGCGATTACGATGGATCACTTGCCACGGCACCGGATCTCCGGCGTTCCGGTTTTTCGCTGAAACACGGAAACGCTTTGAGGATTTGATTTGACACAATTTCGAACCGAAAAAGTCTATCAGATTTTTCCGAAATTGCTTTAGCTGTTCGGCCCGCCAAGCGTCACACCCGCGCGTTCCAGCGCCTCCCAGATGCGGGCGTCCCGACCGTAGACATCGCCGCGATACTGCATCTTGCCGCCGGGTTTCGTCACCGCCGTGCGATAGATCAGGTGGACCGGAACATGCTCCTCGAGCTGCACATAGGTCTCGCGTTTCGTCGCCAGGACCGAGTGAAAAAATGCCTTTGGGTCCGCCTCTTGGCGCGACAATATCTCGTAGGCAAAATCGAAGGGCTGTTGCAGGCGGATGCAGCCCGAACTGAAGTCACGCTTCTCGTGCTGGAACAGCTCTTTTTGCGGCGTGTCGTGCAGGTAGATGTTCCACTTGTTCGGGAACATGAACTTGACCAGCCCGAGCGCATTGCTGTCCGATGGCGGCTGCTTGATCGCAAAGGGAAAATTGCGCCCGTTATACGCATTGAAATTCACCGCGCCCCGCGGCACCTCCCGCCCCCGGCTGTCATAGATCTTGAGATAGGAGGCGGCATTGCGATTCGCCTGAAGCCGCGGCAGGTAATCCCGCGCCATGATCGAGCGCGGCACATGCCAGGTCGGGTTGATGACCAGATGCTCCATCTCGTCAGAGAATTCCGGGCTGCGCCGGTCGCTCGTGTTCTTGCCGATCACCGCGCGGGTCTCGAAGGTGATGCGGTCGTCGTCGATGATGCGGGCACTGAAATCGGCAAGGTTTACGAGGATATGCCGCGTGCCGCGCGCATCGGTGAGCCAGCGCTCGCGCTCCATCGCCACGATCACCGAGCGCAGCCGCTCCTCGGGCGTGGTGTTGAGGGCGGCCATCGTGCTCGGCCCCGCGACGCCATCGGGTTCAAGCCCGTGATCGCCCTGAAACGCCTGCACCGCCGTCTGGATCGTGCCGTCATAAGAGGCCGCCGCACTGCGCGTGAGATACCCCAGGGCCACGAGCCGGTTGCGCAGCGCAATCACCGCCGGACCGGTCGCGCCGGGCTTGAGACTTTCCGTCGCCACCGGCGCGCCCCAGCCGCCCCCGGCAACAAGCCGTTCCAGATCCAGCTTTTGCTTTTGCAGACGGCGGTATTCGTTCGATTGCGGCGCCAGCGCGCGCAGGGCCGCGCGCGGCTCTTTCGCGCGCAACTCGTCCAGCAGATCCGACGCCTCCCGGCGCGCAACCTCGCGCTTGATATCGCCATCCACGCGCGACGGAATAACGATGCCGCTTTGCAGGTCCCGCGCATAGGCAAGATAGGCACGGCTCAACGCCACCTCCACCTCGGCCAGCGCCTGCACCGAGCGGACATCGCCCAGCCGCGCCATCAGGCCCGGCACATCGTAGCGCGCCACCGGCAGGCCATGCACGCCCGCCTCACCAAGCGCGCGCAACAGCGCCGCGCGCCGCGCGCGATCCGCCTCACCCTCTCCGGTCCAGAGCGGCGCATAGCCACTTTCCCGGTAATAGTCCGCCAGCGCCCGGTCCGGGGCCGCCGCCTCTGCCACCGCCTGACGAAAGGCCGTCTCCTCGGCGCGCGCCTGCGCCACGGCCAGCGCCTCGGCCAGAGCGCCCGACACCGCGGGCGCGAGCAGACCGGGCGTTCCCTCCGCGCGTGGCGCGGTCGCGGCCAGCGTGCCCAGCACACAGAAAACCGCACCCATGCTCCAAAGTCCCGGCACCATACCCATACGTCTCTCCCAGTCGTGCTTTCGCTTTCGATCCTGCCAATATTTCACTGAAACCTCAATTCTTTCCTAACGTTTTCATGTCACGCTTTCCCAAATCCACGTGACGTGGGGCTTTTCGGCACCGGGGTCGCATTGCCGCCACAGCGGCCGACAATGCGCAGATTCCCGCCGAAACCGCTTGCCGTTCACGCAGTGTGACAAAAGGGGGCTTGGTTGATGATTCTTGTTATGCCATACAAAACCGGCATCTGGGGATGATGACACAAGCCGCGAAACAGTGGCTCATACAGGCGACGGGACAGGCGCTATCAATGACTGATTTCAGCTCGACTGGACTTTCCCGCCGTGGCGTCCTTGCGGCCTTTGCCGCGACACTCGTCACAGCGGCTCCGACCTTCGGCAATGCAGCAGGGTTCCTGCGCGGGGCGGGCGACATCCGAAGGTTGCGCATGGTGTCTCCGCGCACCGGAGAGCGGATCGACACGATCTACTGGATTGAGGGTGAATACATCCCCGAGGCGCTCAAGGAAATCAACGTGTTCATGCGCGACTGGCGCACCAATCAGGCGCATGGCATCGACCGGCGCACGGTGGATATCCTGACCGCAAGCCACAATCTGCTCGCGGCGAGCGAGCCCTACACGCTGCTCAGCGGCTATCGCAGCCCGCAGACCAACGCCATGCTGCGCTCACGGTCGGGCGGGGTGGCCAAGAATTCGCGCCACATGATCGGCGAGGCCGCCGATCTGCGCCTCGGCAGCCGCTCGGTCGATCAGATTTACCGCGCGGGCGTGGCCTGTGGCGGCGGCGGCGTCGGGCGATACTCGGGCTCGAACTTCGTTCACATGGATTGCGGCCCGGTGCGAAGCTGGGGCCGCTGAGCGGGCAGCGCGACAACAGATATACAAGCAAAGGCGGCGCATCCGTGCCGCTTTTTGCCTTTCTGAAAATGGTGCGGGTGGTCGGACTCGAACCGACACTCCTTGCGGAAAGGGTGTTTGAGACCCTCGCGTCTACCATTCCGCCACACCCGCGCCTGATGCGTCTTTAGCCAAGCACGGCGGCCCCGTCCAGAGCCAGTTGCAGCGAAACGGATCTTGACCGCGCCCGCCCCGCATGGTGTGTCCGCGCCAAGACCCAAAGGGAGACACCGATGCTGCGCGCGCTCTATGACCGGACGATCCGCATGGCCGAACATCGGCACGCGCTCTGGGTGCTCGCGGTGATCTCCTTCGCGGAAAGCTCGGTTTTTCCGATTCCGCCCGATGTGCTGATGATTCCCATGATCCTCGCGCGCCCCTCGCGCGCCTGGCTGGTTGCAACCGTGGCACTGGTCTCCTCGGTGCTGGGCGGGATGCTCGGCTATGCCATCGGCGCGTTTGCCTATGAGGGGCTCGGCCAACCGATCCTCGCCGCGCTCGGCAAGGGCGATGCCATGACCGCCTTCAGCACCCGGTTCAACGATTTCGGCTTCTGGGCGGTGCTGACGGCAGGCGTGACCCCGTTTCCCTACAAGGTCATCACCATCATGTCGGGCTGGACGGCGATGCCGCTTGGCACCTTCATCGCCACGTCGATCCTCGCGCGCGGTATCCGGTTCTTCCTCGTGGCCGCACTTTTGTGGAAATTCGGCGCGCCGGTGCGCGACTTCATCGAGCGCAAGCTTGGCCTGCTGACCATCCTTTTCATCGTGCTGCTGTTCGGCGGCTTCTACCTCACACGCTATCTCTGAGACCATGACACGCCAGAAAACCCTCCTTCTGCTCGCCGCCGCAGGCTCCGCCGCCCTTCTGCTCGGGGCGTTTGCCTTTCAGCATCTGGGCGGCATGGCGCCGTGCAAGCTCTGCATCTGGCAGCGCTGGCCGCATGGCATCGCCATTGGCCTTGGCCTGGCCGGTCTTGTCGCCCTGCCCACGCTCATGGCCGGTCTGGGCGCGCTTGCCGCCCTCGCCACCGCCGCCATTGGCGGCTACCATACCGGGGTGGAGCGCGGCTGGTGGCAAGGCCCCTCGGATTGCTCGGGCGGCCCGGTCGGAGGCCTGAGCACCGAGGATCTCTTCGCGCAGATCATGGCCGCGCCATTGGTGCGCTGCGACGAGGTGCCGTGGGAAATGTGGGGCCTGTCGATGGCAAGCTGGAACATGGTGGTTTCGCTCGGCCTGATGCTCGTCTGGCTGATGGCGCTGCGCGCGCGGCAGGGGCGGCGGGGGGCCTGAAGGGGACATTGGTGGAGCCGCGCGAGGGCCCGACCGCGGGTGGGCGCTGCTCGGGCTTTGGTGGTCGCTTTATGGTGCCAAATACTGGAACGATTGAAGGGAGTTTGACGTTGCAGAAGCGCCCGCCCGCCACGCCGGAGGCGTGCCGATTATAATCGGCGCACCTTCGGTGCGACGGGGCGGTCGGGCGCACGCGCGGCGGCGTGCAAGCACGCCTTGATTCCGCGCGGGGGACAGGAGGCGACCGTCACCTTCAAGCCATGACAGGCCACTCCCCTACCCCCCCGATTTCCAGGTATTGAGCAACAGGCTCGTCTCCGAACCCGAAATCCCGTCGAAGCGGCGGATCTGCGCCAGCACCCGGTCGAGCGCCTCCAGCGTCTCGGTGCCGATCTCGACGATGAGATCCCAGCGGCCGTTGGTCGCGTGGATCGCGCGCACCGCACTCAACCCGTTCAATTGCCGGATGATCCGGTCCGTGCCGCGCCCCTCGATGCCCAGCATCATCAGCCCGCGCACCGGATCGCGCAGCGTATCGTCGCGCAAGACCACCGAAAAGCCGACGATCTCGCCTTTCGCCTGAAGCCGCTCGATCCGCGCCCGCACGGTGGTGCGCGACACGCCAAGACCAAGCGCCAGATCCGAGAGCGAAGCGCGCGCATCGTGGCGCAGCGCCGAGAGCAGGCGGCGGTCGGTGTCATCCATATCGAAGCCTCTTGCGTTCGTTTTGACTGAATTGCGCCCGTTATGTTCAAAACAATCCCTTTCAATCAACCGAATTCGACGTCACCTTCAGCGCAACCCGTCACAGGAGGCCAGACATGTCCGTCAAGGATATCATTCTCATCGGCGCGCCCGTCGATAGCGGCAAGGACCGGCGCGGCTGTCTCATGGGGCCGGATGCCTATCGCACCGCGGGGATTGCCGAGGCGCTGCGCGACCTCGGCCACCGTGTCAGCGACCGGGGCAATCTTGCCCCCGCGCCTGCCGCGCCCGCGCCCGACATGCCGCCCCATGTCCACCAACCCGCCAAGACGGCAGGCTGGACCGCCGCGCTGATCGAGGCGGGGCAAGCGGCCATGGCCGAAGGCTTGCCCATCTTTCTGGGCGGTGATCACAGCCTGTCGCTCGGCTCGGTTGCGGGGGTGGCGGCCCATGCGGCCCGCGCGGATCGCCCGCAATTCGTGCTCTGGCTCGACGCGCACAGCGATTACCACACCCCGCAAAGCACCGCCTCGGGCAACCTGCACGGCACGCCCATCGGCTATGTCACCGGGCGTGCGGGCTTTCACGGCTTTCCGCCCGTGGCCCACCCGATCCCCGAGGAGAACATCTGCCTGCTGGGTCTGCGGTCGGTGGATGCGGCCGAGCGCGCGGCGCTGGAGCCGACGAAAATCCGCCGCCACGACATGCGCGAGATCGACGAGCGCGGCATTTCCAGCCCGCTGGCGGAGTTCCTCGATCATGTCGCCGCCCGGAACGGCGCGCTGCATGTCTCGCTCGATGTGGATTTCCTTGATCCCTCCTTCGCCCCCGCCGTCGGCACCACCGTTCCGGGCGGGGCCACCATCCGCGAGGCGCATCTGGTGATGGAGATGATCTGCGACAGCGGCCTCATGACTTCGCTCGATCTGGTCGAGCTCAATCCCTTTCTTGACGAGCGCGGACGCACCGCGCAGGTGATGGTCGATCTTGCCGCCTCGGCCCTTGGCCGCCGCGTCTTCGACCGCGCCACCCACGCCCATATCTGAGGACCTGACCATGACGCTTGCCCCTTCCGACAAGGCCCTCGTGCCCTTCGTCTCGGTCGATCACATGATGAAGCTTGTCCACCATATCGGCATCGAGCCGATGCTGCGTGGACTGGCCGAGTATATCGAGGCCGATTTCCGCCGCTGGGAGTTGTTCGACAAGACGCCGCGAATCGCGTCGCATTCTTCCGAAGGGGTGATCGAGCTCATGCCCACCTCGGATGGCGAGGTTTACGGCTTCAAATACGTGAACGGCCACCCCAAGAACACGAAGGACGGGCTTCAGACCGTTACCGCCTTCGGGCTTCTGGCGGATGTGGGCAACGGTTATCCGGTGCTTCTGTCGGAAATGACCGTGCTGACCGCGCTCCGGACGGCGGCCACCTCGGCCATGGTCGCGCGCCACCTTGCCCCCAAGGGAGCCGATACCATGGCGATGATCGGCGCGGGCGCGCAATCGGAATTCCAGTGCCTTGCCATGAAGGCGATCCTGGGCCTCAAATCCGTGCGGCTCTATGACATCGACGCGGCAGCAACCGAAAAGGCCGCGCGCAACCTCACCGGCATGGGGCTCGAGGTGGTCGCCTGCCACTCCGCCGAAGCCGCGATGGAGGGCGCGCAGATCATCACCACCTGCACCGCCGACAAGCAATATGCCACGATCCTGACCGACAACATGGTGGGCGCGGGTGTGCATATCAACGCGATCGGCGGCGATTGCCCCGGCAAGACGGAACTGGCCCCGGCGATCCTGCACCGATCCTCGATCTTTGTCGAATATCCCGAACAGACGCGCATCGAGGGCGAGATCCAGCAGCTTGACCCCGATCACCCGGTCACCGAATTCTGGCAGGTGCTGGCGGGCACCGCGCCGGGACGCCGCAACGCCGCCGAGATCACGCTTTTCGACAGCGTGGGCTTTGCCATAGAGGATTTCAGCGCCCTGCGTTACGTGCGCGACCGGATCGCCGGCACGGGTCTTTTCACCCCGCTCGACCTGCTCGCCGATCCGGACGATCCGCGCGACCTCTTCGGGATGGTGATGCGGGCAGGACCCGGTGCAGGCTGACGCGGCCCTTGCCAAGCCTGCCCTGACGCGGCAGGCTTGCGCCATGCTTGACGCGCGCGCCTCTCACCTTCTGTTGATCGACTATCAGGCCCGCCTCATGCCCGCGATCCATGGAGGCGCGGGGGTTGTAGCCAATGGCGCGCGGCTGTTGCACGCCGCGCGTCTCCTTGACGTGCCGCGCAGCTTTACCGAGCAGAACCCCGACAGTCTCGGGCGCACGGTGCCGGACCTTGCGCCAGAGTCGGGCGAGGCGGTGCTGGCGAAAATGAGCTTTGACGCCTGTGCCGACACCGCCCTCATGACGGAAATTCCCGCCGCCCGCCGGCTTGTCGTCTGCGGCTGCGAGGCGCATGTCTGCGTGTTGCAAACGGTTCTGGGGCTGCTGGGTGCCGGGCGTGGCGTGGCACTTGTGGCCGATGCCACAGCCTCGCGCGTGATCGGCAACCGTGACGCCGCACTGGCGCGCATGGCGCGTCACGGGGCCGAGATCGTCACCACCGAGATGGTTCTGTTCGAGTGGCTGAGAAGCGCCAGACATCCCCGCTTCCGCGAGGTGCTGGCGCTTGTCAGATAGATCAGGCGGCTTGGCGCGTGCGGCGGCGGCTGCGTGCCGCTGCCCCCGGCTTGGCCTGCCCCGGCTTGGCAGAGCCGTGATTGCCCCCGCCATAACCGCCCGCGCCGCCATAACCGCCGGCACCCGTCTTGGCCCCGCCCGGCTTGCCGCCGCCACCGCTCCGGCGCGGTCCGCTCCGGCCTGCGGGTTTGGCTTTCTGGCCCGGCATCACCTCCCACGGCGTGCCCGAGGCAACCGGGATGGTCATGCCCAGAACTTTCTGGATGTCCTTCAACTCGCCCATCTCGTCGGGCGCGCAAAAGGCAATCGCCGCGCCATCGCGCCCCGCGCGCGCCGTGCGCCCGATGCGGTGCACGTAATTGTCCGGCACGTTCGGCAATTCGAAATTATAGACGTGTTTCACATCCGGAATGTCGAGGCCGCGCGCGGCCACATCCGTCGCCACCAGCACCTTGGAGTGACCGTCGCGGAACGAACGCAGCGCGCGATCGCGCTGACCCTGGCTCTTGTTGCCGTGGATCGTGGCCACCGCGTAGCCCGCCTGCTCCAGCCGCTGTGCCAGCTTGTCGGCACCATGCTTGGTGCGGCCAAAGACCAGCGCCAATTCATCGCGGTGCTTGTCGAGCATCTCGATCAGCAGATCGGCCTTGGCGGCCTTGGCGATGAAATGCACCTCCTGCGTGATCTTGTCGGCGGGCTTGCCCGGCGGGCTGACCTGCACGCGGCGGGGATTTTTCAGATAGCTTGACGCGATCTCTTCCATCTGCTTGGGCATGGTGGCCGAAAAGAGCATGGTCTGACGCTCGGCAGGCAGAAGGCCCGCGATGCGGCGCAGCGCATGGATGAACCCCAGATCGAGCATCTGATCGGCTTCGTCGAGCACCAGGAAGCTTGCAGTGTCGAGGCGCAGCGCGCGCCGGTCGATGAGGTCGAGAAGCCGCCCCGGTGTGGCGACAAGAATATCGCAGCCCCGGTCCATCCGGTTGATCTGTGCGCTGATCGAGGTGCCGCCAACCACAAGGTTGATGCGGATCGCGCTGTCCTTGACCAGCGGCATGAGCGCGTCGCGGATCTGCCCTGCCAGTTCGCGCGTCGGCGCAAGGATAAGGCTGCGCACGGATTTGGGCTCCGGACGCCCGGGGTTGGCCATCAGCCCCGCCACCAGCGGCAGGCCGAAGGCCAGCGTCTTGCCGGTGCCGGTCTGCGCCAGCCCCATCACGTCATCGCCGTCAAGCGCGTGCGGAATCGCGCGGGTCTGGATCGGCGTCGGCTCGGTGATGCCAAGTGCGGCAAGCTTGCGGGTCAGCGTCTCGGGCAGGCCCATCGTGTCGAAAAGAGTCAAATCAAGTCCTTTCAGGCGCCAGGCCCCTGCCCGCGCACCCGTGATCGTGGTTGCACCATGGGCAAGGCGGGGCCACATGCCCACACCCTCCGGCCGGTGTCTGGCCCCACGCGTGATTTCGGGAACAGGTCCGCGACATTTCATCTGAACGGCACATGAGGGCCGGGCTGCTCACGCGGCAGGAAATATCGGTTGAGCGCCATATGGCGGCGGCGCGCGCAGAAGTCAAGCACGACACGGCGCGCGTGCGCAGAATGTCAGGGCAGCAGGACCGGGCGACGGTCCCCGGCGGCAAAGCGGCGCAGCACCATCGGATAAAGGATATGCTCCTGCGCCAGCACCCGCGCGGCCAGCGTCTCGGGCGTGTCACCCGCCAGCACCGGCACCCGCGCCTGCCCCAGAATCGGCCCGTCATCGAGCGCGAGCGTGACCTCGTGCACGGTGCAGCCCGCCTCTTGCTCGCCCGCCGCAAGCGCGCGGGCATGGGTGTTGAGCCCGCGATATTTCGGCAAGAGCGAGGGGTGAATATTGATCATCCGCCCCGCCCATTGGCCCACGAAACCCGCCGTGAGCACCCGCATGAACCCGGCAAGGCAGATGAGGTCGATCTCGTGCGGGACAAGCCGCCCGGCAATCTCGGCCTCGAACGCCGCGCGGTCCTTGCCGAAGGGGCGGTGATCCACCACCTCCGTGGGCAGGCCCTGCGCGCGCGCCCAGGCGATGCCGCCCGCGCCCGCGTCATTGGAGAAGACAAGCGCGGGCCGCGCCGGGTGATCGCCCACCATCGAGGCCACCAGCGCGCGCATGTTCGACCCGCCCCCGGAGAGGAAAATCGCCACGCGCCGTGTCACAGCAGGCGGCCCTCGTAAGCCACGCCCTGGCCCGCGACGACCCGACCAAGACGCGCCACGCGCTCCCCCGCCGCTGTCAGGCCGGTCTCGATCTCCGAGGCGCGCGCGGGATCCACCACCACCACCATGCCGATGCCGGCATTGAAGGTCTTGAGCAGTTCCGCCTGCGCCATGCCGCCGGTCGCGGCCAGCCAGCGGAACACACCGGGCAATTGCCATGCGCCAAGGTCGATCTCGACCCCCAGCCCCTCGGGCAGGACGCGCGGCACGTTTTCCGTCAGACCGCCGCCGGTGATATGGGCAAGGCCCTTCACGCCGCCAGCCTTCAGCGCCGCCAGCACGGGGCGCACATAAAGCCGCGTGGGGGCCAGCAGCGCCGCGCCGAGCGTGCCCTCACCCCAGGGGCAGGGATCGTCCCAGCCGAGGCCCGAGATCTCGACGATCCGGCGCACAAGGCTGTAGCCGTTGGAATGCACCCCGTCCGAGGCGAGCCCCAGCAGGATATCGCCCTCGGCTACATCCCTGGGCAGCTCCGCGCCCCGCTCCATCGCGCCCACGGCAAAGCCCGCAAGGTCGAAATCGCCCGCCGGATACATCCCCGGCATTTCCGCCGTCTCGCCACCGATCAGCGCGCAGCCCGAGGCGGCACAGCCCCGAGCGATGCCCTCGACAATACGCGCGGCCTGTTCGACCTCGAGCTTGCCGGTGGCGAAATAGTCGAGGAAGAACAGCGGCTCCGCGCCCTGACAGATCAGGTCGTTGACGCACATCGCCACCAGATCGACACCCACGCCGCCCACGATCCCGGTGTCGATGGCGATGCGCAGCTTGGTGCCGACCCCGTCGGTCGCCGCGACCAGAACCGGATCGCTGAACCCCGCCGCCCTGAGATCAAAAAGCCCGCCGAACCCGCCCAGCCCCGACATCACGCCGGGGCGGCGCGTGGCGGCGGCGGCGGGCTTGATCCGCTCGACAAGGGCATTTCCGGCGTCGATATCGACGCCCGCCTCCGCATAGGTGATGCCGTTCCTGCTCTCGCTCATGGCGTCGTCCTCTCGCATGTCGCGGCACGGGTTAGACGATTGCCCCGCCCCGCGCAATCGCAAAGCAGGGGTCGGCCGCGCCCCCGGCGGCCGGATCCGGCGCGGGGCCGAAGCCGGATGAAAACCGTTGACCGGCCTGCGCCCCCGGCTAAGGTCGCCGTGCGGAGGGTGGCGTGATGGTCGAAAAGGTTTTGCACGCGGGCAATGTCTCGGCCTGTGTCGGGGCGGTCGCCACGGCGGCAGAGACCAGCGTCTTTGGCGGGGCGACGCTGATGATCGGGGCCGCCCTCTCCGGTCTTGCACTCTTCAGGGGCCTCAAGCCCGCAGAGCAGTCGGTTGCGCAAGACATGGCGCGCGGGCTGGATCAGTATCTGGCACGCGCGCATCTGACCCCGGATCGCAAGCGGATCATGGTGCAGATGCTCAAGGCCTATCCGCCCACCCACACCGATCTTGCCCGCGGCAATATGCTGGCAGAGACCATCGCAGACCATATGCGCGGTCACATCACGACCCGCGCCACCGACCCGGCCCATTGCGGCCAGACCGCGCTCGATGATTACGCCGCCATGCTGCCCGCCCTTCTGGCCCCGGTGTTGACGCCGTCAGATGCGACCCAAGCCATGCTGACGGAACTTCTGGCGCGCACCGACAAGAGCGGCCAATCCGACCGTCTGCGCGATGAGGGGATCACCGAAAACGCCATCATCCGCCTTGCCCAACGCATCGCGCGCGAGACGGACGATCTGGGCCAGGCCTGGCTCGACTTGCAGAACGCCATGGATATCGCCGTGCGGGTGCAGCAGGAGGGGCGGATCCCCTCCAACCACGGCGATTTCGTGGATGAGGTGCTGGCGCGTGCGGCGCGCCTGTCGGCAACGGGCGACTATACCGCCGCCAGCACCGCCATAGCCGAGGCTTTGGCCGAGGAAGAGGCGCAGCATCAGGCCCGCACCGCCCGCCTGCTGCACAGCGGGATAGAGATTGCCATGCTCGAGGGCAACAGCGCCCGCGCCGCCAAACTCCTGATCCAAAAGGCCGATCTGGAGGCGGGCGGGCGCGCCGGGTTCGAGGATTTGCGCACGCTGCAAGATTGCCATTATGTCGAAGGCCGCGACACGGGCACCGCCCTGCCCCTGCGCATCGCCATCGACCTTGCCCATGCGCTCCACACCCGCGCCACCACCGCCGACGAACGCGGCATGGCGCTCAATGATCTGGGGGGGTCGCTGCTTACTCTTGGTGAACGCGAGAGCGGCACCGAACGGCTGGATGAGGCGATCATCGCCTATCGCAACGCGCTCGAGGAATGGACCCGCGAGGCCATGCCGCTGGCTTGGGCCATGGCGCAGACGAACCTCGGCACTGCGCTGCAAACCCTCGGGGACCGCGAGAGCGGCACCGAACGGCTGGAAGCGGCGATCATCGCCTATCGCGCTGCGCTCGAGGAATTTCCCCGCGACCGCGTGCCGCTGGAATGGGCCGGGACGCAGATGAACCTCGGCACTGCGCTGCAAACCCTCGGGGAACGCGAGAGTGGCACCGCAAGGCTGGACGAGGCCGTCAGCGCCTATCGCAACGCTCTCACGGAATTCCCTCGCGACCGTGTGCCGCTCGAGTGGGCCATGGCGCAGATCAACCTCGGCACTGCGCTGCGAACCCTCGGGGAACGCGAGAACGGCACCGCGCGACTGGAAGAGGCCGTCATCGCCTATCGCCACGCCCTGGAGGAATACACCCGCGACCGCGTTCCGCTGCAATGGGCCGGGACGCAGATGAACCTCGGCACTGCGCTAGCAACCCTCGGGGAACACGAGAGCGGCACCGCAAGGCTGGAAGAGGCCGTCATCGCCTATCGCAACGCCCTGGAGGAAAACACCCGCGACCGCGTGCCGCTCGATTGGGCTATGAGCCACGCCAACCTTGCCGATTTGGAGCGCGCTTTTTTCGACAAGACCGGCGACGCCGCGCATCTGGATCGGGCAGAAGACCACGCGCGCGCGGCACTGGAGGAGTTCCACGCCGCCGGGGCCAGCCATTATGCCGCTTATGCAGACACCATCCTCGCCCAAATCGCCGCGCGGCGGGGTGGCTGAGCGGTCATCGCGGTGCCGACACGGATACCAACGCACCACCGACCGCCGGCAACCGCCCCGCTCAGGTGTTGAAGAGGAAATGCAGCACGTCGCCGTCCTTGACGACATAGCTCTTGCCCTCGGACCGCATCTTGCCCGCGTCCTTGGCCTTTTGCTCGCCGCCGAGGGTGACGAAATCCTCAAAGGCGATGGTCTCGGCGCGGATGAAGCCCTTTTCGAAATCGCCGTGGATGACGCCCGCCGCCTTGGGGGCCGGGGTGCCCTGCGGGATGGTCCAGGCGCGCGCCTCCTTGGGGCCGACGGTGAAATAGGTCTCGAGGTGCAAAAGCGCATAGCCCGCGCGGATAAGGCGATCGAGCCCCGCTTCCTCCAGCCCCATTTCCGACAGGAACATCTCGGCCTCCTCGGGTTCCAGCTTGGAAATCTCCTCCTCGATCTGGGCCGAGATCACCACCGAGGCCGCGCCCTGCTCTGCCGCCATGGCCGCCACCGCTTGGGAAAACGCATTGCCGCTGGCCGCACTCGCCTCGTCGACATTGCAGACATAAAGCACCGGCTTTGCGGTCAGCAATTGCAAGAGCCGCCAGGCGCGCGCGTCCTCGGCATCGACCGGAACGGTGCGGGCGGGCCGCCCCTCCTCCAGCGCCGCCTGTGCGGCGGCCAACAGCCGGTCGGCCTGAACTGCGTCCTTGTCACCGCCCTTGAGCTTGCGTTGCAGCCCCGCGCGGCGCTTTTCCACCGACTCGAGATCGGCCAGCATCAATTCGGTCTCGATCACCTCGGCATCGGCCACCGGATCGACGCGCCCCTCGACATGGGTCACATCGCCATCCTCGAAACACCGCAGCACATGGGCGATGGCGTCCGTCTCGCGGATATTGGCCAGAAACTGGTTGCCCAGCCCCTCGCCCTTGCTGGCGCCCTTCACCAGCCCCGCGATATCGACGAAAGTCATCCGCGTCGGGATGATCTGTTTCGATCCGGCGATCTCGGCCAGCCGGTCAAGCCGCGCATCGGGCACGGCCACGTCACCCACATTCGGCTCGATGGTGCAGAACGGGAAATTGGCCGCCTGCGCCGCAGCGGTGCGCGTCAGCGCGTTGAAGAGCGTGGACTTGCCCACATTGGGAAGCCCCACGATACCCATTCTGAATCCCATCGGTGTGCCTTTCCCGTGCGCCTCGTGTGTCGGGGCGCATCTACGGGGGCGGCGGGGGCAAGGTCAAGCGCGTCAGACCTTGGTGGCAGAAACCGGCGGCGTGATCCGCCGCTTGAGCACCGCCTCACGCCAGGAGATGAAGCTGACGGCGGCGACGATCACCGTACCGCCAAGGATCACAAAGACATCCACCCCCTCGCCAAAGACCAGCGCACCCAAGAGCACCGCCCAGACCAGTTGCAGGAAGGTGACGGGTTGCGTGGCCGTCAGCGGTGCCGCGCTGAAGGCCAGCATCATGGTGTAATGCCCGGCCGTGGCCAGACAGGCGACCGCGAACAGGATCGCCATTTCCCAGGGCGTCGGCGGCACCCAGACGGCGATGGCCATGGGGGCAAGACCGATCGTGACAGTGAGCGACAGCATCGCCACCACCACGCCCGCGCTGACCCGCCCGGTCAGCACCTTGGCCATGAGGTAGGAGCCGCCGAAGGTCACCGCCGTGACCAGCATCGCCAGATGCCCCGGCCCCACCTCGCGGAACCCCGGCCGCAGGATGATCAGCGCGCCGCACAGCGCCACGACGATGGCGATCACCCGCCGCGCCGCCAGCCGCTCTCCCAGAAAGAGCGCCGCGCCGATGGTGACGTAGATCGGCGCGAGGTAGTTCATCGCCGTGACATCGGCGATGGGGATCCGCGCCATGGCATAGAACCAGAGCGCCACGCCCGCCGTGTGCAGCACGCCCCGCGCCCCGATCAGGCCCCATGTGCCCCGGTCCAGCCGCAGGTTGCGCAGCGTACCGAGCATCGGCAGGAGAAACACCAGCCCGAGAAAATAGCGCAGGAAAGCCGCCTGAGAGGCCGGCATCCGCGTGCCCAGCACCTTGACCAGAGCGGTGACCCCGACAAAGAGCAGGCCCGTCAGGATCATCCACATGACGCCCCGGACGGGGCTCGACGGGGTCTCGATCAAGGGGGGCCTCTGCGCGCGCATGAACCGCATTAAGTCACGGCGCAGACGCCCTGTCGAGGCGGGCTGCGGCGCTTTGTCATGCGCGAGACGCAAGGCCATATCCCGGTCAAGGCATGGCTCAGGGCAGCGGGATGAAGTCCGTGTCGTCGCCCGGCGGCAGGGCAAAGCGGCCGTGGTCGCGCGACGCCCAGTCGGCCTTGGCCGCCTCGATCAACTCGCGCGAGGAGGCCACGAAATTCCACGAAATATAGCGCGGACCGCCCAGCGTCTCGCCACCCAGAAGCAAAACCCGCGCCCCCGCCTCTCCCGCGCGCAACGAGAGCCGGTCGCCGGGGCGAAAAACCATCATGCGCCCCGCCTCGAACACTTGCCCCCCCACGCTGACAGACCCCGAGAGCACATAGGCGCCGCGATCCTCATGATCCTCGGGCAGCGGCACGCCCGCGCCG
Organism: Roseovarius sp. MBR-79; assembly: GCF_053628555.1. Taxonomy (NCBI): domain Bacteria; kingdom Pseudomonadati; phylum Pseudomonadota; class Alphaproteobacteria; order Rhodobacterales; family Roseobacteraceae; genus Roseovarius; species Roseovarius sp. MBR-79. The sequence continues at coordinate 19,061 of NZ_JBRJGP010000013.1, forward strand.
GGGGCAAGCGTCACATCGGCATAGAACATCTCGGAGAAGGTCGAGACCGGCGCGCGTTCGCCCCAGCCCCGCCCCATGATGAGGCGCAGCCGTGTGCCGCCATCCTCGATCTCCGGCAGCGCCTCGCTGGTGTGATGCTCGAAACTCGCGGCGCGCTCTTCTTCCGCCTCGGGCAGGGCCACCCAGGTCTGGATGCCGAAAAGGCGGCTCTCGCCCCGGCGCGTCGCGTCGCTCGTGCGCTCGGAATGGGTGACGCCGCGCCCCGCGACCATCCAGTTGACAGCCCCCGGATGGATCATCTGGTCGGTGCCAAGGCTGTCGCGGTGCTGAAACTCGCCCTCAAAGAGATAGGTCACCGTGCCAAGGCCGATATGCGGATGGGGACGCACGTCGATCCCCTGCCCGGTCAGGAACTCCGCCGGTCCCATCTGGTCGAAGAAGATGAACGGCCCGACCATCTGCCGCTTTGGCGCGGGCAGCGCGCGGCGCACCTCGAACCCGCCGATATCGCGGGCGCGCGGCACGATCACCGTCTCGATCGCGTCCATGTCTGCCCCTTCGGGGCAATCGGGCTCCAGTCCGGGGTTCCAGCTCATCGCGCCTCTCCTTCTGGCTTCGAGGCCAGTCTAGCACAAATCGCTCAGCCCGAAAGCAGCCCCGCCGCGATGGACCACATCACCACCCCCACGCCCGCATCGAGCACGCGCCAGGCCTCGGGGCGGCGAAAGAACGGCGCGAGCAGCCGCGCGCCATAGCCCAATGCGAAGAAGAAGGTAAAACTCGCCGTCACCGCGCCGGCACCAAAGGCCAGTCGGTCGTCATATTGCGCCGAGATCGAGCCGAGCAGAACCACCGTATCCAGATAGACATGCGGGTTGAGCCAGGTCAGCGCCAGACAGGTGAGCACCGCGCGCGCACGGCTGCCCGCCCCCTCACCCGCCTCCAGCACCGCCCCCCCGCGCCACGCCGCCTGAAAGCTGCGCGCGCCATAAACCAGCAGAAAGGCCGCGCCGCCATAGCGCATCACCCGCTCCAGCCCCGGCACCATTTCGGCCAGCGCGCCGAACCCCGCCACGCCCGCCGCAATCAGCACCGCATCGGACAGCGCACAGACCAGCACCACCGCCAGCACATGCGCGCGCCGCAGCCCCTGCCGCAGCACAAAGGCATTCTGCGCCCCGATCGCGAGGATCAGCGAAAACCCGAGCGCGAAGCCCGCCAAGCCTGCCTGCATCTGCCTGTCTCCCGCATTGCCCGGCGCTTGCCTAGCGGGGTCGGCTGCATTACTCAAACTCAATGATCTAATTCAGCATCAGGTTTGCTAATGGTCTTTCCCGCCGATCACCTCGCCACGCTCCGCGCCATCCTGCAATCGGGCAGTTTCGAGGGCGCGGCGCGGATGCTGGGGATCACCCAATCGGCGGTCTCGCAACGGCTCAAGGCGCTGGAAACCCGCATCGGCGCGCAGCTTGTGCGGCGCGGCGCGCCCTGCACGGCGACCGGCGCGGGCGAGCGGCTGGCGGCCCATGCCGATCAGGTGGCACTTCTCGAGGCGCATCTGGCGCGCGATCTCTCGGCCCTTGCCCCGCCGCCACAGACCCGGCTGCGGCTTGCGATCAATGCCGACAGCCTCGCCACCTGGCTGCCCGAGGCGCTCACCGGGCTTGACGGGCACCTCTTCGACCTCGTGATCGACGATCAGGACACCGCCCATGACCGGCTGATGTGCGGCGAGGTTCTGGGCGCGATCACGTCGCGCGCGGCCCCCCTGCCCGGCTGCGATGTGACGCCCCTGGGTCGGTTGCGCTACATCGCCGTGGCCAGTCCCGCTTTCATCGCCCGGCACTTTGCGGAGGGTGTCACGGCCGCGACGCTCGCCGCCGCGCCGATGCTGCAATTCGACGCCCGCGACCAGTTGCAGCACCGCTGGATCACGCAGGCCACCGGGGCCACGCTCAGCCCGCCCAGCCACCGCCTGCCCTCGGCCCATGGCTTTGCCGAGGCGGCGCGGCGCGGGCTTGGCTGGGGGATGAATCCCGACCCCCTCATCGCGCGCGACCTGCGGCGCGGACGTCTTGTGGCCCTGAGGCAGGACCAGCCGCTCGACACCGCGCTCTATTGGCAGTCAAGCCGCCTTTTGGGTGCCGCCCTTGGCCCGCTCAGCCGCGCGTTGCGCCGTGCGGCAAAGGCGGGGCTGTTGCCGCCAGAATGACGCCGATGGCTCAGGGGCAGAAGATATCGTTGAAGACCGCAAAAAGCATCAGTGACAGGATAAGCGTCAGCCCCACCGTCATCAGCACGCGCAGCGCGCGTTCGCTGGGCGGGCGGCCCGCCACGGCCTCGTAGGCGTAAAACACCAGATGCCCGCCATCGAGCACCGGGACAGGAAAGAGGTTGAGCAGGCCGACGGCCGTCGAGAGCACGGCAATGAACCAGATGAAGCTCTCTGCGCCCTGGCTCGCCATCGCGCCCGACACCTGAGCAATGCCGATGGGGCCGGACATGTTGCAAGAGCTGATCGCGCCCGTCACCATGTGATAGAGACCCGAGAGCGAGCTCTCGATGATCTGCCCGGTCTGCGTCACCGCCTGCCCGAGCGCCTCGACCGGACCGAGCGCCTCGGTCGCAGGCTCGAACGCCATCGCGCCCGCCACGCCGATCCGCCACTGGCTTTGGAAGCCGCCTTCGGGCTGCGGCTCGTCGGTGCGGCGCGGCACCAGCGTCAGCGCCAGATCCTCGCCCTCTCGCCAGACCGACAGCGCCAGCGGCGCGCCGTCCGAACCCTCGACGATGTCGCGCAGTTCGCGGAAGGCATGAACCGGCCGACCGTCCACGGCGATGATCACATCCCCCGTCTGAAGCCCCGCATCGAACGCCGCCGATTGCGGCGAGAGCCCGCCCACGAGCGGCGGCATGAGCTGCGGACCCAGGGCGCTGCGCACCCGCCCGTCGCGCCGCACCTCGTAGTCAAGCAAAGGCTGCACCGGCAGCGCGTCCAGAAACCCGTCATAGGCCTCCGCGGCCTCGCGGTCGGGGATGGGCAACCCCGAGACGGTCACGATCTCGTCGCCGGGACGCAGCGTCACGCCCTCGACCGGCAGCGGTTTGAGCGCGCCCACGGTCAGCGGATCGGCGGTCTTGCCGCCACCCATCATCACGGCGGTGAAGATGAGGATCGACAGGATGAAGTTGAACACCGGCCCCGCCGCCACCGTCGCCGTGCGCGCCCAGAGCGGCGCGCCATGCATGGTCTGGCGCAGGCGTTCCCGTGGCATGGCGGCCATGGCGGCCCCGTCCTTGCCGCTGGCCGCATCCGCATCGCCCAGAAATTTCACGTAGCCGCCAAAGGGCAGCGCCGCCACCTGCCAGCGCGTGCCGTGCCGGTCGGTGCGCGCAAATATCACCGGACCAAAGCCGAGCGAAAACACCTCGGCCTTGATCCCCGACCAGCGCCCGACGATGTAATGGCCGTATTCGTGCACCGCCACGATCACCGAAAGCGCCACCACAAAGGCCAGGATCGTCATGAAAAGACTGCCGAATTGCGGCAGGAAGCTGATGATGTCCACAGTTTATCCCTGTTCGATTTTCTTTGCTGCCTGATCGGCGCACTGCCTTGCGAGATGGTCCATATGGGCCACGCGATCAAGGGTCAGCGTGCCGCCCCGCGCCTCGGGCAGGGCCAGAAGCCGCTCCAGCACAGTCTCAACGAGCGGTGCCATGGCCATGAACCCGAGGCGTCCGGCGATGAAATGATCAAGCGCGCGCTCCTTGGCGGCGTTGAAGATGGCACCGGCCAGCCCGCCCTCCTCCATCACCGCGCGCGCCAGCCGCAGCGCCGGATAGCGCGTCTCGCAGGGGGTGCGGAATTCGAGCGTGCCCGCCGCCGCAAGATCGAGCACCTCCACCGGCAGCGCGCGCCGCTCGGGCCAGTGCAGCGCATAGCCGATGGCGTGGCGCATGTCGGGCGGCCCCACATGGGCGATAAGCCCGCCATCGGCAAAGCCCACCAGCGCATGAACCAGAGATTGCGGGTGGATCAGAACCTCGATTTTCGCGGGCGCAAAGCCGAAGAACTCGCGCGCCTCGATCATCTCGAGCGCCTTGTTGAACATCGACGCCGAATCGATGGTGATGCGCTGGCCCATGTCCCAGTTGGGGTGCGATGAGGCCTCGGCCACCGTGGCCCCTGCCAGCCGCTCCAGCGGCCAGTCGCGGAACGCCCCGCCAGAGGCGGTTATGATGACGCGGCTGGCCGAAGCGGCATCCGCCCCCGCCAGCGCCTGAAAGATCGCCGAATGCTCGCTGTCCACCGGCAGAAGGCGCGCGCCGTGGCGCCGCGCCGTCTCCAGCACCAGCGGCCCCGCCGTGACCAGCGATTCCTTGTTGGCCAGCGCCAGCGTGGCACCCTGTTCGAGCGCCACCAGCCCCGGTGCCAGCCCCGCCGCGCCGACGATGGCCGACATGACCCAATCGGCGGGCCGCGCCGCCGCCTCGATCAGCGCCGCGCGCCCGGCGGCGGCCGCCACGCCCGACCCCGCAAGCGCGGCGCGCAGATCGGGCAAGAGCGCCTCGTCGGCGGTGACGGCCAGCTCGGCCCCGAGCGCCCGCGCATCCGCCGCCAGCCGCGCGATATTCTGCCCGCCGGTGAGCGCCACCACGTCATACTCACCGGGCGCGCGCGCGATGAGGTCGATGGTGCTCTGCCCGATGGAGCCGGTCGCGCCCAGGATCGAGACCCGCCTCATGCCGCCCCCGGCAAAAGACCCGTCGCGTGCAAGAGCCCCGCCATCAGCGCCGCGCCCAGCATCGCGTCGAACCGGTCAAGCACGCCGCCATGACCGGGAATGAGGTTGGAGCTGTCCTTGACGCCCTGCATCCGCTTGGCCGCGCTCTCGGCGATGTCGCCCATCTGTCCGGCAAAGCCCACGAGGACAGAGACCGGCACAAGCGCCGCGCCCGCCCCGGTCGGCCCCGCGAACAGCGCGCCGACGAGGCCCGCCCCGATCCAGCCCGCAGCCGTGCCGGACCAGGTCTTTTTCGGGCTGATGCGCGGCCAGAATTTCGGCCCCCCGAGGGCCTTGCCCGCGAAATAGCCCGCCACATCCGAGACCACCACGATGGCCACCAGCCAGAGCACCCACACGAGCCCCGCCTCGGCGCGCAACATGCCCATGATCCAGGCCCCGAGAAGCGCCCAGAGGGCCAGCGCCGCAAACGGGCCGCGCGCGCGGTCGATACTGCCCGCCGCCACCAGCACGGCCGCGACCAGCAGCGGCACCACGAAGAGCCCCGGCAGCCACAACGCCAGCGCCACCGCCACCGCGCCGAGAATGCCCGAGCGCACGGCATCCGGCGCGCCGAAAAGCCGCGCCGCCTCCCACATCAGCAGACCGGCCAGAAGCGTGACCAGTTCCGCAAAGATGAGACCGCCCGCCCAGACCGCGCCAAGGCCGACCGCCGCCATCGCCACGCCCGACGCCAGACGCGGCGCAAGATCACCCCATTTTGCACTCATGCGCCAACTGCCCCGAAGCGCCTCTCGCGCGCGCCGTATTGCGAGAGGACCGAGGTAAAGATCTCGCGGGTGAAATCGGGCCAGAGCGTGTCGATGAACTCGTATTCCGAATAGGCCGATTGCCAGAGCAGGAAATTCGAGATCCGCGCCTCGCCGCTCGTGCGTATCACGAGGTCGGGGTCGGGCAACACGCGGGTATCAAGATAGCGCGGCAGCGTCTCTTCATCCACGGTTTCGGGATCGAGCCGCCCCTCGGCCACATCCCGTGCAAGCCGTTTGGTGGCGCGCGCCACCTCGTCGCGTCCGCCGTAATTGAGCGCGATGGTGAGGTTGGTGCCGGTGCAATGCGCGGTCATCGCCTCGGCCTCTTCCATCACCGAGCGCAGACGCAACTCCAGCCGGGGGCGATCGCCGATAAACCGCACGCGCACGTTCTCGCGCACGAAATCCTGCATTTCCTTCATGATGTAGCGGCGGAACAGGGTCATCAGCCCCGCCACCTCGGTCTGGGTGCGCTTCCAGTTCTCCGTCGAAAAGGCGAAGATCGTGAGATACTTCACACCCAGACCGGGACAGGCCTCGACGATCTCGCGCACCCGGCGCGCGCCGGCGTGATGACCGAAAAGGCGCGGGCGGCCGCGTTTTTGCGCCCAGCGCCCGTTGCCGTCCATGATGATCGCCACATGGCGCGGCCCGGCCTTCCCGGCCCCCTTGCTCGCCATGGCCACCACCTTTTTCATCAGACCTGCATGATCTCGGCTTGCTTGTGCTCGAGCGCCTCGTCAACCAGCTTGATATAGCGGTCGGTGAGCGCCTGAACCTCGCCTTCCCACAGCTTCTGGTCGTCCTCGGACATGCCGTCGGCCTTGGCCTTCTTGATCTGGTCCATGCCGTCGCGGCGCACGTTGCGCACGGCAACGCGGGCATGTTCGGCATATTGTGAGGCGACCTTGGTCAACTCGCGGCGGCGCTCTTCGTTCAATTCGGGAATGGGCAGCATGATGATGGTGCCGTTGAGCTGCGGATTGATGCCCAGCCCGCTCTCGCGGATGGCCTTCTCGACCTTGTTCACCAGGCCCTTGTCCCAGACATTGATGGTGACCATGCGCGGCTCGGGCACGTTGACGGTGCCGACCTGGTTGATGGGCGTCATCTGGCCGTAGGCGTCGACCATCACCGGCTCCAGCATCGAGGCCGAGGCGCGGCCCGTGCGCAACGAGGCAAATTCCGTCTTGAGCGCGCCCATCGCACCAGCCATCCGACGCTCGAGGTCGTCCGTGTCAATTTCCAGATCGTCCGCCATTTCGTTTCCCTGTCCTTCTTGAGCGAGGAATACCGCCCCTGTTTAACCTCAGCCATGCACCGTTGTATAGGTGCCCTCTCCGGCGAGAATGCCGCGAAATCCGCCCGGCTCGTCGAGCGAGAATACGATGATCGGCAGGTTGTTGTCGCGCGCGAGCGCAATGGCGGAGGCGTCCATCACGCCCAGATGCTTTGCCAGCACCTCGTCATAGGTGACGCGGTCATAGCGTTTGGCGTCCGCGTGTTTCATCGGGTCCTTGTCATAGACCCCGTCCACCTTGGTGCCCTTGAAGATCGCCTCGCAGGCCATTTCGTTGGCGCGCAGCGTGGCCGCCGTGTCGGTGGTGAAATAGGGGTTGCCGGTGCCCGCGGCAAAGATGCAGACGCGCTTTTTCTCAAGGTGGCGCACGGCGCGCCGGCGGATATAGGGCTCTGCCACCTCGTCCATGCGGATAGCCGTGATCACCCGGCAGAACACGCCGACCCGCTCCATCGCCGATTGCATGGCCAGCGCGTTCATCACCGTGGCCAGCATCCCCATGTAATCGGCGGTGGTGCGCTCCATTCCCTGAGCGCTGCCCTGAAGGCCGCGAAAGATGTTGCCGCCGCCTATCACCATGCAGATCTCGACGCCCAGATCATGGACGGACTTGACCTCCTGCGCGATGCGTTCGACCGTGGGCGGGTGCAGGCCGTACCCCAGATCCCCCATCAGCGCCTCGCCGGAAATCTTGAGCATCACTCGGCTGAACCGGGCTTTTGGGGTGTCGGTTTCGCTCATGCGCTTGCTCTCCGCCATTGTTGTTATCGCGCGCAAAATGTCGGAAATAGCGGGCAGGTGCAATCGCAGAAAGCGCGGCACCCCTCGCCAGCCGCGCGGATTTCGGCTAGGGCGCGCGCATGAGCGTCTTGGATGACACAGACCCCGCGCGTCCGGTGCTGATCGCCGGCCCCACGGCCAGCGGAAAATCGGCGCTGGCCATGGACATCGTGCGTGCGCAGGGCGGCGTGATCGTCAATGCCGATGCGTTGCAGGTCTATGCCAACTGGCGGGTTCTGTCGGCGCGACCGACGGCGCAGGAGGAGGCTGCGCTGCCACACCGGCTCTATGGTCACGTCGCGACGGAGCAGGACTATTCCGTCGGCCACTGGTTGCGCGAGGTGCGCGCGCTTCTGGGCACGGGCGTGCGTCCGGTGATCGTGGGGGGCACCGGACTTTATTTTTCGGCACTGACCGAGGGGCTGGCCGAGATCCCCGAAACCCCGCCCGAGATCCGCGCCGAGGCCGACCGGCTTCTGACGGAGCGGGGCCTTCGCGCGCTTCTGGACACGCTCGATCCAGCAACCCGCGCGCGCATCGACCGGGCCAATCCCCGACGGGTGCAGCGCGCCTGGGAGGTGCAGGCCGCCACCGGGCAGGGACTGGCCGCGTGGCAGGCGGCGACGCCGCCGCCACTGCTGCCGCTGAACACGGTGACCGCCCTATTGGTGGACGCCCCGAAGGACTGGCTCGATCCGCGTATCGAGCGCCGCTTTGACGCGATGCTCGCGGGCGGCGCGCTCGACGAGGCGCGGGCCAATCTCAAAGGTTGGGACGCCGCGCGCCCCGCCGCGCAGGCCATCGGCGCGCCGGACCTGATCGCGTATCTTCGCGGAGAGATCACGCTGGATGAGGCGCGCACCGCCGCGATCACCGCAACACGCCAATATGCCAAGCGTCAGCGCACCTGGTTTCGCGCTCGTATGGTCGGTTGGAAGCGTGTAACGGCGGTGTGAGTCAGCAGCCCCTGCGCCCGAACACCGTCACTAATGTGCGCCAGAACACGTAGGCGTCCATTTTCGGGTTGAGGTTATCGACATAGTGCAGGTCAAGTTTGACTTTCAGGAACGTCCCTTCGGTCGACTCCACATAGCCAAGATCGGTCTGCGCCAGCCCGCTGATGCCGGGGCGCACGGAATGGCGGCGCCGATAGCCGGGAACAACGCGCATGTACTTTCGGGCATGATGGAAGTAATCCGGTCGCGGACCGATCAGGCTCATCTCGCCACGCAGCACGTTGATGATCTGGGGCAATTCGTCGACACGCATCTTGCGGAGGATTTGCCCGAGTGGCGTGATTCGATGCTGTTCGAGCGGATCATCCGCCTGTCGCGTGATCCGCGCGGCTGGCACCATCGTGCGGAACTTGATCGCGCTGAAAGCCGAGCAGTCCCGTCCCATCCGCGGTTGAACGAACAGCAGCGGACCCCTGTTGAAGAACGGATTCAACACCAACAGAACAACAGAGCACACGGAAAGAAGGGGCAGCAGTGCAACGCTGACCAAGATGTCAAAAGCGGGCTTTCCGACACGGGCGTATAGAGAAAATGGCCGGGTTTCGAAAAGCGACTCAGAAACGAACGGCGCGTCGCTCGGAAACGGATCATGTTTCAAAGTAATATCCCCCAATTAACCATACCTATTTCAGCAAAATTTCGGCAAAATCGCCGATGTAAATCGCTACTCATGGCCAACCACCACCTATGCGGCACATGTAACAAGTAAGTGATTTTCTTAAAAGGGTTTGTTTCGTTTATTTCCATATCAGCAAGAAATTGCCGCATTGCAGAAGACCACAGAAGGCACGGCAGAATCTGCGCGATCCTGCGCGCGGACCGCGCGGACCTACCAATGGTGCCCCGGCAGCCCAAAGCAACAAAATGAAGGCCGCAAACGACGCCGACAGATGACAAAAACGACATTCTCCCGCGCGTCAATCCGCTTGTAACATCCGCATCGCCTGCCTATTCCGAAGCCATGACCGCGATTTTCGACCAAGGCCCGCCAACGCCCTGCCCCGCGCCTTTCAACCTGGCCGCGCATGCGCTGGCGCGCGCGCACGACAGGCGCGAAAAGGTGGCGCTGGCGATTCTGCGCGCCTCGGGGGCGGAACGCTGGAGCTACGCGCGGCTGGAGGCCGCCGTGCGCGGCACCGGCACCGGGCTTCTGGCGCAGGGCCTTGTGCCCGGCGACCGGGTGCTGATGCGGCTGGGCAACACGGTGGAGTTTCCCATCGCCTATCTGGGTGCGATTGCCGTCGGGCTGGTGCCGATCCCGACCTCGAGCCAGCTGACTGCGCCCGAGGTCACGGGCATCATCGGCACAACCGCGCCCCGGCTGATCCTGCGCGGCGCGGGCGTGGCCTGCCCCGAAACGGAAATCCCGGTGCTGGACGAGGCCGCGCTTGACGCCATGCGCGCGCTACCGCCCGCCGATTACCATATGGGCGATCCCGACCGGCTGGCTTATATCATCTACACCTCCGGCACGTCGGGCACGCCGCGCGCGGTTTGCCACGCGCATCGGGCGATCTGGGCGCGGCAGATGATGTATGACGGCTGGTATGGTCTCTGCGAGGATGACCGGCTCTGCCATGCGGGCGCGTTCAACTGGACCTTTACCCTCGGCACCGGGCTGATGGATCCCTGGACCATGGGCGCGACCGCGCTCATCCCCGCGCCGGACGTGGCGGCGGAGCAGCTACCGCTTCTGCTCAGGCGTCATGACGCGACGATTTTTGCCGCCGCTCCAGGGGTTTATCGCAAGATGTTGAAGCCCGAGGGCGCGCTGTCCCTGCCCCGCCTGCGCCACGGGCTTGCCGCGGGCGAAAAGCTCTCGGAGGCGATCCGCGACCGCTGGAAGGCGGCGACGGGCACCGCGATCCACGAAGCCTACGGCATGTCGGAATGCTCCACCTTCATCTCCGGCAGCCCCGCACGCCCCGCGCCCCCCGGCACGCTGGGACGCCCGCAGGCGGGGCGACGCGTGGCGATCATGGGCGAGCGCGGCCCGGTGGCCCATGGCGCCGAGGGCACCATCGCCGTTCACCGCTCCGATCCCGGCCTGATGCTGGGCTACATGGGCGCGCCCGAGGCGACAGCGGCAAAATTCAACGGCGACTGGTTCCTGACCGGCGATCAGGGGGCGATGGCCGAAGATGGCGCGATCACCTATCTGGGGCGCGCCGACGACATGATGAATGCAGGCGGCTACCGCGTCTCGCCGCTCGAGGTGGAGGCGGTGCTGGCCACCTGCCCCGGCGTGACACAGGTGGCGGTGACGGATATTGCCGTGAAAGAGGATGCGCGCGTGATCATGGCCTTCTATACTGGCCCCGCGCCGCTTGATCCCGCGACGCTCGACGCCCATGCCCGCGCGCGGCTGGCGGGTTATAAATGCCCTCGCGGCTTCTTCCACGTGAAGAGCCTGCCCACGGGGGCCAACGGAAAACTCCTGCGCCGCGCCCTGCGGCCGATCTATGAGGCTCTCGATGATCCGGCTTGACATCATCTCCGATCCGATCTGCCCGTGGTGCTATATCGGCAAGACCCTGCTTGATCAGGCCTTGGCAGCGCGCCCGGATCATCCGTTCGAGATCCATTGGCAGCCCTTCCAGCTCAATCCCGACATGCCCGAAGGCGGGATGGACCGGCGCGCCTACCTTAAGGGCAAGTTTGGCGGCAAGGAGGGCGCGATCCGCGCCTATGCGCCGGTGCTGGAGCGCGCCGAGGCGGCGGGGCTTTCGATCGACTTTGCCGCCATCCCGCGCACGCCCAACACGCTCGACGCGCATCGCCTGCTGCACTGGGCCGAGGTCGAGAATTGTCAGGACCGCTTGGCGATGGCGCTTTTCCGCGCCTATTTCGAGGAGGGGCGCGACATCGGCGATCACGAGGTGCTGGCCGATATCGCCGACAGCCTCGCGCTTGATGCGGCGCTCATCAGCCGATTGCTTGCGTCAGACGCGGACCGCGCCGAGATCAGTGAGCGCGACGCCCGGTTCCGCAAGATGGGCATTACCGGCGTGCCGACCTTCATCGTCAATGGCCAGCACGCCCTGCCCGGCTGTCAGCCGGTCGAGACCTGGCTGAAGGTGATCGACGAGATCACGGTGCAACTGGCCGGGTGACCGGATCAGAACCCCGGCAGGCCCGCGTCCAGATCGTAGGACTGCACCGCGACCAGCGGCTGATCCCCATCGAGGGCAAATACGAAAACATGCGCGCGCTCGGCGGCCAGCGTGAGACGGCAGAAATGGCGCGCCGTGTCGATCCCCTCGGGACAGCCGGGCAGGTCGGCGTGCTCGATGCTGGTCTCGAAGATCTCATAGGTCATGCGCGCGTCATCGAGGTTGACCGCTTCGACGCGCGGTACGGCGCGCTTGGTCTCGACATTCGAGGCATGGGCCAACCCGGCAGGCAGAAAAGCGAGGGCGCAGGCGAACATAAGGGCGGAGGGCTTCATATCTGATTCCTTTTGTCAGGCTTTCGTGATCAAAGGCTTACTATTTTAGTCATCTATCGTCAATCACGGGTGCTGCACAAAACAAGACTCCCTTGTGACTCGCCCGGAAAAGATTTAATCTGAACTGGTTGGTTCAGCGTATTACGTGTTGAAGCCGGATACGGGCTGCGTCACGGTCGTGGCTGACAAGAGTTTGAAAGATCGAAAATGCGCCTTTTGCCAGTCCTCATTGCCCTTGTTGTTGCCGCCGCGATCTATGCTTTCGTGTTCGAGCGCGAGCGGCTGGTGGCGATGATCCCCGGCCCCGAGGATACCGCCACAGATGAGACCGCGCCCCGGAACGACACGCCTGAGCAGATCATGCGCGTGGTGGTGCAGCGCTCGGAGGCGCGCGAGGTGGATAGCGCGGTGCTGTTGCGCGGGCGCACCGAGGCCGACCGCACGGTTGAATTGCGCGCCGAAACCTCGGGCCTCGTGATTTCCGAACCGCACCGCCGGGGGGCTTTTGTCGAAGCGGGCGACATGCTTTGCCGTCTCGATCCCGGCGCGCGGCAGGCGGCCCTTGCCGAGGCGCGCGCCCGGCTGGCCGAAACCGAGGCGCGGGTGCCCGAGGCGCGCGCGCGGATCGACGAGGCGCAGGCCGATCTGGAAGAGGCCGAGATCAATTACAAGGCCGCCGATAGTCTGGTCGGGTCGGGCTTTGCGTCACAAACCCGCGTGGCCGCGACCCGCGCCGCGCTGCGCGCCGCCGAAGCGGGCGTGGAGGGGGCGCGTTCAGGTCTCGGATCGGCACAGGCCAATATCGAGGCCGCCCGCGCGGGCGTGACCGCCGCCGAGGAGGAAATCCGCCGCCTGACCATCAGCGCGCCGTTTTCCGGCGTGCTCGAAACCGACACCGCCGAACTGGGCAGTCTGCTGCAACCCGGCGCGCTCTGCGCCACGGTGCTGCAACTCGACCCGATCACGCTTGTGGGCTTTGTTTCGGAAATGGACGTGGCGCGCGTGATCGAGGGGGCGCCCGCCACGGCGCGCACCATCTCGGGCCACGAGGTCGCGGGCAAGGTCAGCTTTGTCGGGCGCTCGGCCGATCCCGCGACCCGCACCTTTCGCGTGGATGTCCGCGTGCCCAATCCCGATCTGACGCTGCGCGACGGCGAGACCGCCGAAATCGGCATCACGGCCGAAGGGCGCATGGCCCATCTGGTGCCGCAATCGGCGCTGACGCTCGATGACGCGGGCACGCTTGGCCTGCGGACGGTGGATGCCGACAGGACCGCGCGCTTTGCGCCCGTCACGCTCCTGCGCGACACGCCTACCGGCATCTGGCTGACAGGCTTGCCGGAGCGCGCCGACATCATCGTGATCGGTCAGGAATACGTCACCGACGGCGTGCCGGTCGAGCCTGTCTATCAGGAGCTTGGCCAATGACGGGCATCGTCGACTGGGCCGCCTCACGCGCGCGCATGGTGCTGGCCTTTGTGGTGCTCTCGATTCTCGCGGGCACCATGGCCTATGTCAGCCTGCCCAAGGAGGGCGAGCCGGATATCGAGATCCCCGCGCTTTTCATCACCGTGCCCTTTCCCGGCATCTCGGCCGAGGACAGCGAAAAGCTTCTGGTCAAGCCGATGGAGACCGAGCTGAGCGATCTCGACGGGCTCAAGAAGATGACCGGCACCGCGTCCGAGAATTTCGGCGGCGTGGCGCTCGAGTTCGAGTTCGGCTGGGACAAGACGCAGATCCTTGCCGATGTGCGCGACGCGATGGACAAGGCCGAGGCCGAATTTCCCGAAGGTTTCGAGAAATACACCATCAACGAGGTGAATTTCAGCGAGTTCCCGATCATCATCGTCAACCTGTCCGGCCCGGTGCCCGAACGGACCATGACGCGGCTGGCCAAGGATTTGCAGGACACGCTCGAGGCGCTCGAGCCGGTGCTCGAGGCCGGCATCGCGGGCAGCCGCGACGAGATGGTCGAGGTGGTGATCGACCCGCTCAAGCTTGAATCCTACAATGTCACCGCGCTCGACCTGATCAACGCGGTGCAGAACAACAACCAGTTGATCCCGGCGGGCGAGGTGGACAGCGCGCAGGGCACCTTTGCCGTCAAGATCCCCGCCTCTTTCGAGGAAACGCGCGACATCTACCAATTGCCGATCAAGACCAACGGCGACCGGATCGTGCGGCTGGGTGATATCGCCACGATCAACCTCACCTTCGAGGACCGGATCGGCACAGCGCGTTTCAACGGTGAGACGACGGTCGCGCTTCAGGTGGTTAAGCGCAAGGGCTTCAACATCATCGACACCGCCGCTCTGGTGCGCCGCACCGTGGCCGAGGCGGAAACGCGCTGGCCCGAGGAATTGCGCGCCGTGGTCTCGGTCGGGGCCTCCAACGACCAGTCGCGCACCGTGGGCTCGATGGTGAGCCAGCTTGAAGGCTCGGTGCTGACCGCCATTGCGCTGGTGATGATCGTGACGCTGGCAGCCCTTGGCATCCGGCCTGCCATTCTGGTGGGGTTCGCCATTCCGACCTCGTTCCTGCTGACCTTTGCGATGCTTGCCGTGATGGGTGTGTCGGTCTCCAACATCGTGATGTTCGGACTGATCCTTGCCGTGGGGATGCTGGTCGACGGGGCCATCGTGGTGGTGGAATATGCCGACAAGCGCATTGCCGAGGGCGAAGGCCCGATGCACGCCTATGTCGGCGCCGCCAAACGCATGTTCTGGCCGGTGGTCAGCTCCACCGCAACGACGCTTTGCGCCTTTCTGCCGATGCTGTTCTGGCCCGGTGTGCCGGGGCAATTCATGGGGATGCTGCCGATCACGCTGATTTTCGTGCTCTCGGCCTCGCTTCTGGTGGCGCTGGTCTACCTGCCGGTTCTGGGCGGGGTGACAGGGCGGCTGGAGCGGTGGTTTTCCGAACGCACCGGGGCGATCGCGGGCGGCTTCTGGCTGTGGCATGTGCTGCTCCTGCCGCTGGCGGCCGGAGCGGCGCTGCTGGCGGGGCGCGGCGTGCCGGTGCTTCTGGCCGAGATCGGCGCGCGCTTTGGCCAGATGGACGGGGCCGCAATCCTCGGCTCGGTCCTGCCGACACTGATCACGGTCTTTGGCCTCGGTCTGGGGGTGGTGGCGCTGATCGGTGCGGGCGTGGGCGCGGTGATCGCGGTGCTGCTGGCCCTGATGGCGATTCCGCGCCGCTGCGGCAAAGCGCTGCGCGCTCTTGGCCGGTCGCTGCTGCCCGGCCGCAAGCCGCGTGTCGCGGCGGGCTATCGCCGGTCGGCCTTTGGCTGGATGATCCACGCCATCGTCGGCAATCCGGTCATGCCGCTGGTGGCCTTCGGCGCGGTTTTCGTGCTCGTCGGCTCGGTGCTGATGTTCTACGTGAACAACAACAACGGCACGCAGTTCTTTGTCGATACCGAGCCGGAACAGGCCATCGTCTATGTGCGCGGTCGCGGAAACCTGTCGATCGGGCAAAAGGATGCGCTCGTCAATCAGGTCGAGGAGATCGTGCGCGCCCATCCCGGCGTCGAGACGGTGTTTGCCTTTGCCGGCGATGGCGGGCTCAACAACAACACCGGCGGTGCGCAGCCGCCGCGCGACACCATCGGCCAGGTGCAGTTCGAAACGATCCCCTGGGAAAAACGCCCGCAGGTGATGGAGACATGGTTCACCCTGCCCTTCACGGATATCGCCGTGCGGCGCAGCATGATCGACCCGTCCTTTGACGGCAACGCGGTGATCGACCAGTTGACCGCCGACCTGGAACAGATCCCCGGCATCAAGATCGAGATCCTCGGCCAGTCGCGCGGCCCCGCCTCCGCCAAGCCCGTGCATCTGCGCATAAGGGGTGACGACTGGGACACGCTCATGCGTTTTACCGAGGAGGCGCGCGCAGAGTTCGAAGCGACGACCGGGCTGCACCAGATAGAGGACACCCTGCCCCTGCCCGGCATCGACTGGCAGATCGACGTGGATGTAGAGCGCGCGGGCCGCTTCGGTGCCGATGTGGCAACGGTGGGCATCATGGTGCAGCTTGTGACGCGCGGCGTGCTGCTTGACACGATGCGCATCCCCGGCAGCGACGAGGAGGTGGAAATCCGCGTGCGCCTGCCGGAGAACGACCGCGTGCTCTCGACCCTCGACGCGCTCAAGGTGACCACGCCGAACGGGCTGGTGCCGCTGTCGAATTTCATCACCCGCAAGCCGGTGCAGCAGCTTGCCCAGATCGACCGGATCGACCAGACCCGGTTTTTCGATATCAAGGCGGCGGTGCAGGACGGGCTGAGCGCCACCATCCGCGACGCGCAGGGCAATGAGCGCCGCGTGCCGCTCACCGCCAACGAGCGGATCGAGCGGCTGACGGACTGGCTCGAGAGCGGCGTGCTGCCTGCGGGCATCAGCTATGAATGGACCGGCGACCAGGAGGATCAGGAGGAATCGGGTGCCTTCCTGCAAAAGGCGTTTGCCGGTGCGCTTGGCCTCATGTTCATCATCCTGCTGGCGCAGTTCAACAGCGTTTATAACGCGGTTCTCGTGCTGCTCGCCGTCGTGCTCTCGACCACGGGCGTCCTGGTGGGGATGCTGGTGATGAACCAGCCGTTTTCCATCATCATGACCGGCACCGGCATCGTGGCATTGGCGGGTATCGTGGTGAACAACAATATCGTGCTGATCGACACCTATCAGGAATACGCGCGCTACATGCCGCGCGTGACCGCCATTACCCGCACCGCACAGGACCGCATCCGGCCGGTGCTGCTCACGACGATCACCACCATGGCCGGTCTCGCGCCGATGATGTTCGGGCTCAGCCTCGATTTCGTCAATGGCGGCTACAGTTTCGACAGCCCCACCGCGCTCTGGTGGAAGCAACTGGCGACGGCGGTGGTGTTCGGCCTTGGCATCGCCACCGTGCTGACGCTCATATTCACGCCCGCGATGCTGGCGCTCCGGGTCTGGGCCACGACCTATGTGCTCTGGGTCGCGCGGGCGCTCTCCGCGCTGTCGCTGGGCCGGTCGAGCGCGGCGGCGCGCGACTGGGCGCTCAACCATGCCGCACGGCGCATGCGGCAAGCGGAAATCCTGTGGCCGGACGAGCGCGCCGGGCAATCAGGCCATTACGAGGATATCGACGCCGAATCGCCGCGCCCCGAGGATGTGGCGACTGTGCCGGCCGCGCGGTCCGATCCCCCCTTGCGCGCGGCCGAATGACGTCGACGGATATGGATCACTGACCCAACCAAGGCGTGATACGTCCTTCTGGGGAAACAATCCCCGCGAAGTGCCGCGTTCCGTATCAAATGTGTGGCCAATCAAAAAACCGACTTGAAACGTGTCAAAAATCGGGCGATTTTAAGATCAAGTTCGGCAAGACTGGCCGGAACGAATGATATGGTCGGGAGATATTACGATGTGGAATTGGTTTTTCGGCGGCTATACGGGCACCACGGGCGGAACGGGCGCATCGCAGGTTCCGGAAATGGACGCCGCCAGCGGGACGCTTGCGATCGCTGTGGTTCTGGCAGCCCTCGTTCTGGCTTGGGAAATACGTCGCCGTCGTCGCGCGCGCGGCTGAGCCTTCGGCTCAGATCAGCGCGAAATCACCCCTCCAAAGGGCGACGACAGCGATGAGTGCATTCGCACTCGCATGGGCGGCCATGGCATCAGCCAGCCGCCCTTTGTGCATGTAAAGAGCCGAAAACACGACGCCTGCCAGCCCCGCCTCCAACCACCGGCCATGGACGAGGGCGAAGATCGTGGCCGAGACGGCAACCGCCAGAACCCGGCTTGAGAGGGTGCCCCGGTCGATCCGGGCCTGAACGTAGCCGCGGAAAAACAACTCCTCGATGACCGGAACAAGCGCCATCGTGCCGATGAGGCGCAGCGCCGCCCAGAGGGCAAAGGCCCCGCCCGAGAGCGCCGCCAGCCCGGCAGAGAGCGGCGCGGCGGCCGGCGCGGTCACGATCCAGACAAGGCCGACGCCAAGCCCCGCCGTGACCGCAAGTGCCGAGGGCAGCACCATGAGGCGTGCGATCTTTTTGCGTGCCCACCACAGCACACCCGCCATGGCCGCCACCTGCATCGGATAGCCCATTACTGGATCGGTCCAGAATGCCTGCGCCAGCATCGACGACAGCGCGAAGACAATGAACGGCAGGATGCGCACCGCCGCATCATCCTCGGCCAACGCGGGGCCCGTGACCGCCACCGGCGCGCCCGCCTGCAAGGCATAGCGCGAGCGGCTCACCAGCGCGAGGATCGCCACCGCCAGCCCGGTGAACATGATCCAGCCGGCAAAGCTGTGGAATCCGTTGACGGCAAGCTCCGGCGAGCCATGCGCGCCGATGAGAACAAGCGCCGTGATGCGCAGCGCGTTGAACACCCAGCTTGCCAGAAGTGCCAGCGGCCAGATCACCAGCCAGACCCGCCGCAGCCGCAGGTCGTCGCGGAAAAGCGCCGCGTAAAGCCCCAGAAACGCGGTGATCAGCACCAGCCCTTCGATGCCCGAACAGCTATCGGCCACCTCGACGAAAAACCCCTCCGCGCCGATGATATAGGCCTCGGGGTTGACGCCGACCTCGCCGGAGAAAAGCCGCAGCATCAGGTAGACCGCGATGAAGGTCACATCGGTCAGCACCTGAACCGTCCAGAGCGGCCCCGCCAGCACCACGATCCCCGGCAGCGCTGCGGCAAACCCCGTGATCGCCAGCAACGAGGCGAGCCGGCCGTCAAGCCACCCTGCCCAGGCGGCGGGCCGCGCCAGCCAGAACAGGCCGCCAAGCGTGGCCAGCAGCGTGCCAAGGCTGAGTAGCGGAAAGAGCATGGCAAAGCGCGCGCTCATATCGCCGGGCGGCACCAAAACCATCGGCACAAGGATCAGCACCAGGCCAAGCAGGTGCAGCGCCGCCCAGAACGCGCCCCCCGGTTGCGTCGCGCTCATGCGCAAGAACTCCGCGCGCGCCTCAGACCGCGCCCAGAGCCAGACGCCCAGAAGCGACGCCGCGCAGAAGAGCCACAGACCCGCCCACCTGAGGCCCCGGCACGCGGCCTCGATCGCCGTGGCGCGACATTCCAGATCGGTCGAGACCTGCAACATCACCACAAGCAAAAGCGCCTCGGCCAGAAACAGCAGGCCGAGACGCAGCGCCCGCCCCGGCGGCGCGAAGATATTCGAAAGCGTCCTCACATCGCGCAAGCTAGCGCGCAGTGCGGTGCTAAAAAAGACGCAAAAGCGGCGATTTCGCGCCTCTCAGAGCCCCAGTCGGTCGCGCATGAACGCAAGCGCCACCGACAGCCCGTCGGGCGCGATGCCATGGGCCGTGCCCTTCATCACATGGGCATAGACATCCTTCCAGCCCGCGCCCTGCAAGGCCTCTGCCGCCTCTGGCAGGGATTGCACCGGCACCACGTCATCGGCATCGCCATGAACCAGCAGGACCGGCGGGCGGCTTTGCACCTCATCGGCCAGAAGATCGGGCCGCAACAGCCGCCCCGAAAAGGCCACGACCCCCGCCACCGCATCCTCGCGGCGCGGCGCGACATGCAGCGCCATCATCGTGCCTTGGGAAAAGCCGAAGAGCACCACCTGTTCGGGCAGAAGGTCCTCATCCACCATCAGCGCATCAAGAAAGGCATCGAGATCGCGCGCGGCCGCCAGAAGCCCGCGCTCGGCCTCTTCCTCGCTCGACCCATCAATCCAGGGAATCGGAAACCATTGCAGGCCAAAGGGCATCCCCGGAATGCTCTCGGGCGCGTCGGGGGCTATGAAAAGCGTGTCGGGCAGATGCTCGGCCAGCGGATCGGCCAGGCCCAGAAGATCGGCGCCGTTCGCACCATACCCGTGCAGGAACACCACCGCCGAGCGCGTCTCGCCCGAAAGAGGCGCGCGGCGCCCCGCTTGCAACACCCGTGTCATGTGATCCCTTCCCTGTCCTTGGCCACCCGGTAATAGGCCCAGAGCAGGCGCGCCGCAACCGCCCGCCACGGTGCCCAAGCTTCGGCCATGCCGCGCAAGGCCGCCGGTTTCGGGCGCTCGGGCAGATCGTAGAGCAGCCGTGCCGCCTCTTGCAGCGCCAGATCGCCGGGGGCAAAGACATCGGCGCGCCCGAGACTGAACATGGCATAGATCTCGGCCGTCCAGACGCCGATGCCGGGCACCTCGGTCAGCGTCGTGATGACGGTCTCGGTGGGGGCGCTGCGCAGCGCCGCGTAATCGAGATCGGCCTCTGCGAGCGCCTGCGCATAGCGCGCTTTCTGGCGGCTCAGCCCCGCGCCGCGCAATGTCTCCTCGTCGCTTGCGGCAATCGCGCGCGCCTCGGTCAGTCCCGCCGCGCCCAGCCGCGCCCAGATCGCGTTGGCCGCCGCCACGCTCACCTGCTGGCTGACGATCGCACCGAAGAGGGCCGCAAAGCCGTCCTCGCGCCGCCGAAGCGGCACCTCCTCCATCAGCGAGAGGGCATGCGCCATGCGCGGACAGGCCCGCGCCAGATGCGCCGTGCCTTCCGCGATATCGGCCTCTGCCGTGATGATGCGCTCATTCATGACCGTCACTCTAGCCGCTTGCCCGCCCGCGCGCCATGGCCGCTGGCCAAACCGCGCCCGCCCTGCCATATCTGCGCCTCGAACAACCACGGAGCCGCTCATGACCCGCCTCATCACCGCCTTGTCCGAGATTGCCCAAGGCTACGACGCGCTCTTTGTCGATCTGTGGGGCTGTGTGCATGACGGGGTGCGTGCCCTGCCCGAGGCCTGCGCCGCGCTCAGCGCCTATCGCAAGGGTGGCGGTGCGGTGGTGCTTGTCACCAACTCGCCCCGCCCGCGCAGCGACGTGGAGCGGCAATTGCGCCATTTCGGCGTGCCCGACGATGCCTGGGACACCATCGCCACCTCGGGCGACAGCGCGCGGGCGGCGATGTTCACCGGCGCGGTCGGGCAGCGCGTCTGGTTCATCGGCCAGCCGCAGGAAGTGCTTTTCTTCGATCCGATCAAGGTGGTGGAGGACCCCGTCGAGATCACCCGCGTCGATCTGGACGAGGCCGAGGGGATCGTCTGCACCGGCCCGTTCGATCCGATGGCCGACCCCGAGGTGATGCGCCCAGAGTTCCTTGCCGCCAAGACGCGCGGTCTGAAACTGCTCTGCGCCAATCCCGATATCGTGGTGGACCGGGGC
Source organism: Roseovarius sp. MBR-79 (assembly GCF_053628555.1). NCBI lineage: Bacteria > Pseudomonadati > Pseudomonadota > Alphaproteobacteria > Rhodobacterales > Roseobacteraceae > Roseovarius > Roseovarius sp. MBR-79. The sequence continues at coordinate 40,336 of NZ_JBRJGP010000013.1, forward strand.
GAGGTGCGCGAATGGTGCGCGGGGGCGCTGGCGCGGCTCTATACGGAAATGGGGGGGACAAGCCTCTATTTCGGCAAGCCGCATCCGCCGATCTATGACCTTGCCCGCCGCCGCCTTGCCCTGCTTGGCCGCGACGTGGACGAGGCGCGCATCCTCGCCATCGGTGACGGCGCGCAGACCGATATTCGCGGCGCCATGGGCGAGGATATCGATTCCCTCTTCATCACCGGCGGGCTGGCCGCACGGGAGACAAAAACGTCGCATCAACCTGAGGAAACGGCGCTAACAGGTTATCTTGAAAAGGAAAACATCGCACCAACCTATGCGATCGGCTATCTTCGATAGGTGATTCAGGGCTTGATTTTTCTGCATCCGCAAAGTAATAAAGTTCCAATCATGGCGTAAAATTCGCCTCAAAATTGCGCACCGGATGAATCGGAGGGGCGAATGTTGGACAACCTGCCGCGCGGCACGATCTGCATCGAAGACATCGAGATGGGCATGACCCGCCACCTGCGAAAGGTCGTGACCGACCGCGATATCGAGATGTTCGCCGAGGTCTCGACCGACCGCAACCCGGTGCATCTCGACGATGAATACGCGCAGGACACCATCTTCGAGGGGCGCATCGCGCACGGGATGCTGACCGCCGGCCTCATCTCGGCGGTGATCGGCGAGCAACTGCCCGGTCACGGCACGGTCTACATGGGCCAGACGCTGAAATTCCTCGCCCCCGTGCGCCCCGGCGACATGGTCCATGCCGAGGTCGAGGTGGTGGGCATCGACCACGCCAAGCGGCGCGTGCAACTCGATTGCCGCTGTCTGGTGAACGGCAAAAAGGTGTTGATCGGCGAGGCCACCGTGCTGGCCCCCTCGCGGAAGTTCGACTGAGTTCGGGCCCCTGAGAGCGTTGGGGGGGCGCTGAACCATCGAAACGCGTCACGGTTGATTTGGTGCGATGGAGACCCGAAGCGCTCGATTACCCGTTGCCGAAATTGCTCTATCTGCCGCAAAGCGCGGGCCTGCGTCTCGCCCCGGCACTCATCCTGCCGCGGTGCTACGGCTGCGCGCGTGGACTGTCGCGGTCCGTCAAAACCTCGGCGCAAAAGCCCCGGCGCACGGTCCGCGCCAGGAAAGTTCACAGCTCTCTTGATCGGAATTTCTTGAAAATTCCGTCGCGCGACGGCGGTTCCGGGCCACGATTTCCAGGCACCTCACCCCAGGGCAACCGCCTTGAGGTCCGCATCCACATGCGCGAGATACTGCTCGAAATTCTGGGCGAACATGGCCACCAGCCGTGCCGCCTGCGCGTCATAGGCTTGCGCGTCGTCCCATGTGCGGCGCGGATCAAGCAGCACATCGGCCACGCCCGGCACCGATACCGGCACTTCAAAGCCGAAATTCGGGTCCTTGCGGAACTCGACATCATTGAGCGAGCCATCAAGGGCTGCGGTCAAGAGCGCGCGCGTGGCCTTGATCGGCATCCGCGATCCGGTGCCATAGGCCCCGCCCGTCCAGCCAGAGTTCACGAGCCAGCACGACGCCCCCTGACTCTCGATCTTGGCGCGCAGGAGGTTGCCGTAAACCTCCGGGCGGCGCGGCATGAAGGGCGCGCCGAAGCAGGTCGAGAACACCGGTTGCGGCTCGGTCAGGCCGCGCTCGGTGCCGGCCATCTTGGCGGTAAAGCCCGACAGGAAGTGATACATCGCCTGTGCAGGCGTCAGCCGCGCGATGGGGGGCAGCACGCCGAACGCATCGCAGGTCAGCATCACCACGTTACGGGGATGCCCGGCAAGGCCGGTCTCGGACGCATTGGGGATATAGTTCAGCGGATAGGCGCAGCGCATGTTCTCGGTCAGGCTGGCATCCTCATAATCCAATTCACGCGTTTCCGCGTCATAGACCATGTTCTCGATCACCGTGCCGAACATCGAGCAGGTGGCATAGATCTCCGGCTCCGCCTCGGGGCTCAGGTGGATGGTCTTGGCATAGCAGCCACCCTCGAAATTGAACGTGCCCTTGTCGGACCAGCCGTGTTCGTCATCGCCCAGAAGCGTGCGGTTGGGATCGGCCGAGAGCGTCGTCTTGCCGGTGCCCGAGAGGCCGAAGAACACGGCGGCATCCTCGTAGTCGTCCTTGGCATGGTTGGCCGAGCAATGCATCGGCATGACGCCCTTTTCGGGCAGAAGGTAATTCATCAGGCCAAAGATGGATTTCTTGTTCTCACCCGCATATTCGGTGTTGCCGATGAGGATGAGCCTGGCGTCGATATTGACCGCGATCACCGTCTCGGACCGGCAGCCATGCCGCACGGGGTCCGCCTTGAAGCCGGTGCAGTTGATGACGGTGTAATCGGCCACGAAATGATCCAGCGCGGCGCGGTCGGGTCGGCGCAGCATGTGGCGGATGAAGAGGTTGTGCCATGCCAGTTCGTTGACCAGCCGCACGTTGATGCTGTGCGCAGGGTCCGCCCCCGCCACCAGATCCTGAACAAAGACTTCGCGCCCTGCCAGATAGGCCAGCATGTCCTTGTGCAACTGATCAAAATGCCCGGGCGACATCGCCAGATTGTTGTCCCACCAGATCGTGTTTTCCGTGGTGGGCGTGCGCACGGTGAACTTGTCCTTGGGCGACCGGCCGGTGAACTCGCCCGTGCTGACCAAAAGCGCGCCGCCCTGCCCCAATTCGCCCTCGCCACGCCGGATGGCGGCATCCACAAGCGCGGGCTCGGTCAGGTTGTAATGCACGCGGCCCAGCCCGGAAATCCCCTGATCCTCGAGCCGGAAACCCGGATTGACCCGTCCTGAAATCATGTCTCTCTCCCTTTTGGGCATCGCGGCCCGGTCGTCCCTCACCCCGAGGCCCCCCGCCTCTGGTGTCTGGTATTCCAGATTCGCATTGGGCGCGAGTGTCATCACGCGACCGGATGCGATTTTTTCACATGATGGAGCATATCGTCATGAAGGTCCACGGCGCTCTGATGGCCGCTGCACATCGCGTGGCAGGCGTGCCCATGTCTTGCTCATCGGGAATGATGAAATCCCTCATGTCCGTCTCCTCGGCCCTTCATCGTTCGGAAAATACTCCGGGGGGTGCGGGGGGCTGGCCCCCCGCTCCGGTCGCGGCCCGCACGGGCCGCGAAACACCTCATTCCGCCGCCGTGCGGCCGGCGAAATCGTCTGGAAAATGCGTCAGCGCGGACATCACCGGAAAGGGCGTGAACCCGCCAAGTGCGCAGAGTGAGTCATCTTTCATGGTTTCGCAGAGATCGGTCAGAAGCGGGATCGCCGATCCATCGCCTGCCGCGATGCGGTCGATTGTCTCCACTCCGCGCACCGCGCCGATCCGGCAGGGTGTGCATTTGCCACAGCTTTCCACCGCGCAGAATTCCATTGCAAACCGCGCCATTTGCAACATGTCGGCGCTGTCGTCAAAGACGACCAGCCCGGCATGACCCAAGAGCCCGCCCTTGGCGTCAAGCTCTTCATAGCCAAGCGGGGCGTCAAACTTGCTGACAGGGATATAGGCACCAAGCGGCCCGCCCACCTGCACCGCCTTGACCGGACGGCCCGTCATGGTGCCGCCGCCCAGATCGTTGACCACTTCGCCTATGGTGATACCAAACGCGGTTTCGAATAGCCCCCCGCGCGCCACATTGCCCGCGATTTGCAAGGTCACGGTGCCACGCGACCGGCCCAGCCCAAAATCTGCATGATGGTGCGCGCCCTTCTCGAAAATCACCGGCACAGTGGCAAGGCCGATGACGTTGTTGACAACCGTTGGCCGCCCAAGGAACCCTTCGAGCGCCGGAAGCGGCGGCTTGGCGCGAACAACACCCCGCTTGCCTTCGAGCGAGTTGAGCAGTGACGTTTCCTCGCCGCAGACATAGGCCCCGGCCCCCACGCGGATGTCCATGTCAAACGCGCGGCCGGAACCAAGAACATCGGCACCTAGAACACCTGCCCCGCGCGCGATCCCGACCGCGCGCCGCATCACCGCGATGGCATCAGGGTATTCCGAACGCAGATAGACATAACCGCGCGTCGCACCCACCCCAAGACCGGCAATCGCCATGCCCTCGATCAGGGTGAAGGGATCGCCCTCCATGATCATCCGGTCGGCGAATGTGCCGCTGTCACTTTCATCGGCGTTGCAGACGATGTATTTCTGCGGCCCTGCCGCATCGTGAACGGTTTTCCATTTGATACCAGTAGGAAATCCTGCGCCACCCCGTCACCGCAGCCCTGGCGGCACTGTCCTGCGAGACGTAAATCTTCATGCGCCCGCCTCCGCCAGAATGCATCCATCCGGGCGGCATCCACCCGGCCCAACACGCGCCCGTCCAGCATCGCCGCGGGGGCGCAGGCGCAGAGGCCAAGGCAATAAACCGGCTCGACAGTCACCGCGCCATCTGCGGTGGTGCCGTGCCAATCCAGCCCCAGCCTGGCGAGGGTCGCCTCGGCCAGCGCCGCACCGCCCGCCGCCTGACAGGCCTCGGCCCGGCAGATTTTCAGCACATGCCGACCTGCGGGATTGGCGCGGAAATCGCGCTAAAAGCTGATAACGCCGCGCAGACCGGCCTGGCTGATGCGCAACGCCTCGGCAATCGGGCGATGCGCCGCCTCGGGGATATGGCCAAAGGCGTCCTGCATCGCATGCAGGATCGGCATAAGCGGTCCTTCGAGATGCAGATATTCAGCAAGAAGGGCGTCGATTTTCTCGGGGGCGGGGCTGGTCATGGCTGGCCCCTCGCGGTTGCTGAGGCCAGTCAATCAGGTTTCATCATGTCGTATCAATATCGATATTTCGTCGATTGATAGGTAATATCTATTTCACATCGGTTGCCAGCCGCATGAAAACGCGCCGTATCTTCGGGCAGGACCGTCATCCAGCCGCCCGCCTCGACCGTCGCCATCAGCACGGCGGTAGAGTTGGAGTCGATCCAGACATCTGGCGTCACTTCGACGGCGGCGAAATTGCGGTTGATGATCCGGCGGTTCTGCATGTCTGGCGCCAGCAGACAGAGCCGCTCACCAGCCAGTTCATCCCACCCCACGCTTTCGCGCCCGGCAAAACGCGCGCCCTTGGCACAGACCAGCATATAGGCTCTTCATAAAGCGGCTCGGTGCTGACGCGGCCCATCGGCTCGTTGTCGAGATAGGAAATGCCCGCATCCACATCGAGCTTGTCCAGCATGATCGGTTCTTTCTCTTATAAATGGCCAGAATGAGCATCTAGCCAAAATCGAACGCCTCGAGCAATCACGTCACCAGCCTCGGCTTCATCAGCTCCTGCCGACCTGTCACAGGTCTCTTCCGCTGACCGGCGGCCCGATGAGTCTGGATTCGTGTGCCGGCGACACCGCGCTGTAGAGGATGTCCACCGCCGCCCGCGCGACGGGGAACAATCAAGGCCGGGATCAGGCCCCGATGCCATGAAACTCGACCGCGTCAATTCGCTGTGATACACTCAGGTTAATCGAAAATGGCGTCGGCTGGCGTTTGTCAGGCGCATATGGCTCAAGCGGGATGCTGCCGTTCTGTTGAAAATCCCCGTCTCGGCTTGGAAACAACTGTTTACAAAGTGACCTGACGGTCTATTACGTCCCCCTGCGGAAGACTGGCGTAACAGGTCGAAATCAAGGTAATTGCTACATGAATACCATCCAGAGCGGGATCGGAAAGGCGCGGGGAACATTTCCCCGAGCGGTTGACGACGGCGTAACAAAGGCGCCCGAGCGCGACGATGACGAGATCGATCTGCTGGCGCTTTTGTCGACAATCTGGCGCGGCAAATGGCTGATCGCGTTTGTTTTCATGCTGAGCGTCCTTGCCGGAGGGTATTACGCATTCTTCGCGGCGGTGCCGCTCTACCGTGCGACCACGACGGTGATTTTCGAGGGCGACGATGGTGGCAGCATCAGCGGTCTCGACAGCGTGCTTGGCGGCGGGCAGGCCAGCCCGGCAAAGATCACCTCGGAACTTGAGGTGATGCGCGCGCGCGGACTGATGGGAAAGGTCGTGGATCGGCTGGACCTGAGCAAGGATCCTGAATTCAACACCAGCCTGCGAACCCCCGGTTACGTCGACAGGGTAAAGGGGCAGATATCGAGTGCCCTGGCATCGCTGATGCCAAGCGCCAATGTCCCGCAAACCGACCCTGAAGCCGACGCCGACAGAACGCGTGCCGTGACGTCCCTCCTGGAAAAGGTCTCCGTCGGTAGTGTGCGCGACAGTCTTGTCTTCAACATCTCTGCCACAACCGAGGATCGCCACAAATCCGCCCTGATCGCGGATACCATCGCCGAACTTTATGTTCTTGACCAGATCGAGGTCAAATTCGACAAGATGCAGCAGGCGACGGAATGGCTCAGTGAGCGCGTGGTCGAGTTGCAAGGCGAGGTCGAGGCCGCCGACGAGGCCGTGTCAAGCTTCAGCGCCCAGACCGATCTTGTCTCCGTCGAAGGCCTGCGCGGACTGGAACGGCAACTCAAGGACACGCGCGACAGGATGGTGTCGCTGCGCGAGGCCCGCAACGCGGCCGAGCGCAGGCTTGCCGCGCTCAACGCCGCCGAAACCCGTGCCCAACAGGCCGAAGCCGCAGGCGACACGGAATTGTCGCGCCTGCTCTCGCGCGTGACTGCGGGCCGCCCGGAGACCGAACTGGCCTTCGATCTTCAGTTCGAGCGTGTGGTCGACCGCACCCGCGCCGATCTCCAGCGCAGCACGCAACAGCTCGAGGCGGTGATCCAGGCGGAGGCGTCCCTGTCCGCGCAGATCGAGTCGCAAAGCCGCGACCTGATCCAGTTGCAGCAATTGACGCGGGTCGCCGAAGCGACGCGCCTGCTTTACGAGCATTTCCTGACACGGCTCAAGGAAACCTCGGCACAGCAGGGCATCCAGCAGGCAGACAGCCGCGTTCTTTCCAGTGCCGTGGTGCCGGAACATCCATCGTTTCCGCGCAAGTCGCTGGTTCTGGCGCTGTCGGGTGTCCTCGGCGTCATGTTTGGCATCGCGCTTGTCCTGCTGCGCGAACTGCGCAAAACCGGCTTCCGGACCTCCGACGATCTTGAGCGGCATACCGGCGTCGTGGTCATGGGGCAGGTGCCGGTGATCCCGGGTTCCAAGCGCCGCGATATCCTTTCCTACATGAAGGACAAGCCCACCTCGGCCGCGATGGAAGCGGTGCGCAACCTGCGCACCTCGCTTCTGCTGTCCAATGTGGACAATCCGCCGCAGGTGATCGTCTCCACCTCCTCGATCCCCGGCGAGGGAAAGACCACGAACGCCATAGCACTTGCCTACAATTTCATCGGGCTTGGCAAGAAAGTCCTGCTGATCGAGGGCGATATCCGCCGCCGGACCCTGAACGAGTATTTCGAGGGTGGCGGCAAACATGGTCTCGTGTCCCTGCTTGGCGGGGAACGCAGCGTCGACGAGGTGATCTTCCGGCCGGACGCCTTCGAGGCCGATGTCATTCTGGGCGACAAGAGCCGCACCAACGCGGCCGATCTCTTCTCGTCCGAACGGTTCCGCGAGTTCATGGCCCAGATGCGCACGCAGTATGACATCATCATCATCGACACCCCGCCCGTGCTCGTGGTGCCCGATGCGCGGATCATCGCGCAACAGGCGGATGCGCTGCTCTTCTCGGTGCGTTGGGACAGCACCAGCCACGCGCAGGTCACGGAAGCGATGCGGCAATTGCAGACGTCGAACATCCGGCCCACCGGCCTCATCCTTAGCCTGATCAGCCCGCAAGGCATGAAACGCTATGGCTATGGCGGGCGTTACGGGGCCTATGGCGGCTATGGCGGGAAATATTACGAAGCTTGACGCGCGGCACCCCTGACCGGGGGCGGGCAACCGAGCCTTGGCTGTCGTGCCATAGCCGCCCGCCTTCGGAGATGACCTTTCCGCGTCCTTTCGTCCGGGCCGTCATGCGGCCCGGATGTCACGCAAGGCTGAGCGCGCTCACGCCGCTTCGCCATCGGTGAATTGCAGCCGGGCCAGCCGCGCATAAAGCCCGTTCTCGGCCACAAGGCTGTCATGCGTGCCCTGCGCCACGATCCGGCCCTGATCCATCACCACGATCCGGTCGGCCTTTTTCACCGTCGCCAGCCGGTGCGCCACGATGATCGTGGTGCGCGTCTTGGCCATCGCCTCGACCGCGCGCTGCACCGCGCGCTCGCTCTCGGCATCAAGCGCGGATGTGGCCTCGTCGAGCAGCAGCACGGGGGCGTCCCGCAGGATCGCGCGGGCAATGGCGATGCGCTGTTTCTGCCCGCCCGAGAGCATCACGCCCCGCTCGCCCACGAAGGTGTCATATCCCTGTGGCAGGGCGGCCATGAAGTCATCCGCGTTGGCCGCGCGGGCGGCGTCCACGATCTCGGCATCGGTGGCGTCGAGACGACCGAAACGGATATTCTCGCGCGCCGAGGTGGCAAAAATCACCGGGTCTTGCGGCACCAGCGCCATCTCGCGGCGGAATTCGTGCCGCGCCATGTCGGCAAGGGCCACACCATCAAGGGTGATACGCCCCTCATCGGGATCATAAAACCGCTGGATAAGTTGAATCACGCTGGTCTTGCCTGCCCCCGAAGGCCCGACAAGGGCCACCGTCTCGCCGGGCCGGATCGTCAGGCTGAAATCGTCAAGCGCCGGAATTTCGGGCCGCGCCGGATAGGCAAAGCGCACCGCGTCAAACACGATCTCTCCGCGCGCCGGATGCGGCACGGGCACGGGGCGCGCGGCATCCGTCACCGGGTCCTCGGCCTGCAACAGATCAACAAGCCGCTCGGTCGCGCCCGCCGCGCGCTGCAACTCGCCCCAGATCTCCGAGAGGGCCGCCACGGCACCGGCCACCATCACCGAATAGATCACGAACTGCACAAGGCTGCCTGCGGTCATCTCGCCCGCGCGCACATCGCGCGCCCCGATCCAGAGCACGCCGACAATACCGGTGAACACGAGGAAAATCACGATCACCGTCATCAGCGCGCGAGTATTCACCCGGCGGCGCGCGGCGTCATGGCTTTTCTCGGTGACATCGGCGAATTGCCCGCGCGTCGCTGCCTCATGGGTAAAGGCCTGCACCGTCTGCACCGACAAGAGCGCCTCGGACGCGCTGCCCGAGCTTTGCGCGATCCAGTCCTGATTTTCCCGGCTGAGCACCCGCATCCGCCGCCCCAGCGTCAGGATCGGCACGATCACCAGCGGCACGATCAACAGAACCAGCCCGGTGAGCTTGGCCGAGGTCAACAGCATCAAGCCCATGCCCCCCACGAACAGGAGCAGGTTGCGCAGCGCGATCGAGATGGACGAGCCGATGACCGACAGGATCAGCGTGGTGTCGGTGGTGATCCGGCTCAGCACCTCGCCGGTCATCAGCCGCTCGAAAAACGCGGGGCTCATGCCGATCACCCGGTCGAACACGGCCTTGCGGATATCGGCCACAACGCGCTCGCCCAGCCGTGTGACCAGCAGGTAGCGCGCCCCGGTCCCCAGCGCGAGCAGCGCCGCAATGAGAAGCGCCGCGCCGAAATACTGATCGAGCAGCGCGCCGTCCTCGACGCTGAAATTGTCCACCACCCGCCGCACCGCCATTGGCAGCGCCAGCGCCACGGCGGCGGTCAGCACCAGCGCGGTGATCGCGGCCACCAGAAGCGGGCGATAGGGACGCAGGAACGGCCAAAGCTCGGCCAGCGCGCTTACGCGCCGCGATTTCTCCCGATCGAGCAGATCGGCCCCGTTCTCGGCCCTGCGCACCATGGTATTCCTCCCGTTCCGTCATCCCGGTTCTTGGCGAGTGCCGCGCTTGGGGTCAAGTGCTCCGATTGGTCGCAGGCGCTCAGGGGAGGGGCGAAACGCCGATCACCGCTGGATGAAGCGCGATGAGCAGCGCAAAACCCGCAAGGCCCAGCCCGAGGCGCGCCGCCGTGCCGGACCAGGAGGCGGGGCGCGGCGGCCAGGGCGGCGCGGCGCGGCGTGCCGCATCCAGCCGCGCCCAGTCCGCCCCCATCATCCGCTTGCGGCGGCGGTCCACGATCCATTGCCCCGAGAGGGCGAAGCCGGCGAAAAGGCCGAAAAGCAGCACATGCGCCAGATCGCCATTGGGCAGCAGATGCGCCAGCGCCCAGAGCGCGAGGGCCAGCAGCAACGGATGGCGGGTGTAACAGATGAGGCCGGGGCGCGCGGGGTCGAACCCCGCCCCCTCGCGCCCGCCGAAGGAGAACGGGTTGGGCCTGCCCGCGGCCAGCGCCACCAGGAGGCAAACGCCAAGCATCGCGGCAAGCGTCACATGCGCCTGCCACCCGGCCCGCTCCCAGAGCGGCACAAAGGGCGCACGCCCCGCCGCTTTGATCAGCCAGTAGAGCAGGCAGAGCGACAGCACCGAATAGCCAAGGCCAAAGCCCCGCCGCCCCAGCCGCGCCACCAGCGCGGACTTGACCGGCGGGCGCAAAGGCAGCGAATGGCTCAGGAAAAACACCGAAAATGCAAGGATATATTCGGTCCAGCCCACGCCCTTGCCCCCTTTGCGTCCCGTGTTCCGATCCGGGGATAACGCGCGCAAAGAAGCCCACGCAAGCGATTTCCGCTTGCGCGAATCCCGCGTCGGGCGTATCGCGGGGCTGCTTCGGTCCGGGAATAAACCCCCGGTTAATAGGGAATACGGTGCGATCCGGCCTTTGGATCAATTCCGTGACTGCCCCCGCAACTGTAAGCGGCGAGCGAAGCCGGGATACACCACTGCACCCTCGGGTGTGGGAAGGTCCGGCCAAGCGACGACCCGCAAGTCAGGAGACCTGCCGAAGTGATCACCCTATCCGGGCGCGGGGCGCGCCGTGGATAACGGTCTTTTCCGTAGTGGTGGCGCTTCACCGTCTGCGGAGGGGGCATGTCCTTTTCCAATGACCGACACGCAAGGAAACCGTGCCGCGATCCGGCATTGGGGGACACAAAGATGAAACATATCGCAACCTGCGCGCTTTGCGCTCTCGCCACGGCCCCCGCCATGGCGCAAGAGGCGTTCGACCTCGACACCATCACCGTCATTGCGAACCAGACCGCCACCGCGCTCGAGCGCAGCGGTGCGACCGTGGAGATCATCCCCGGATCCGAGGTGCAGGCCGCGCCCCGCGCGCGTCTGGGCGATTTCCTGACCTTCCAGCCGGGGATCACCTCCTCGGCCAACGGCCCGCTCGGCACCACCTCGACGGTGCGCATCCGCGGGCTTGGCGGGGCCTATGTGCCGGTCTTCATCGACGGTATCGACGTGACCGACCCGGCCTCGAGTGGCGGCGGCTTTGATTTCGGCGGGCTGACCAATGCCGGGCTTGGCCGGATCGAGGTGCTCAAGGGCTCGCAATCGGCGCGCTTCGGCCAGAACGCGGTCGGCGGCGTGATCAATATCGAAAGCCTGCGCCCAACCGAAGACGGTGTGCACGGTTTTGCCGAGGTCGAGGCGGGCAGCTTCGATTTCCGGCGCGGCGTGCTTGGCCTGACCGCGCGCACCGCGCGCACCGATCTCGCCTTCAGCTACAGCCGAACCGAGACGGATGGCTTTTCCGCCTCCGCCTTCGGCACCGAAAAGGACGGGTTCGAGGGAAGCCAGGCCAATCTCTACCTGCGCCACCAGTTTTCCGATATTTTCGCCGCCGGGTTCACGGCGCTCTATACCGACACCCGCGCCGAGTTCGACGAGTTCGGCGGCGACGGCGCGCCGCCTTTCGACGAGTTCAACAAGGCCGAAACCATCGGCGCGCGCGGCTTTGTCGAGGTGCAGACCGGGGCCGTCAGCCACGAGCTTGCGCTGAGCTGGTTCGAAAGCGACCGCACCAGTTTTTCCAACGGCGTGGCCAGCCCCTTCAAGGGCGAGCGGCGGCGCGCGGAGTATCGCGGCAGCTATGATCCGGGCGGGATCTGGGCGCTCAATTTCGGGGGCGACTACACCGAGGAAGAGGACCTGACGCAGACCATCGACATCGTCGGTGTGCAGGCCGAACTTCTGTTTGCCCCCACCGACACGCTCGATCTGGCCTTCTCGCTGCGCAATGACGACCATTCGGAGTTTTCCTCGGAACTCAGCTCGCGCGCGGCGCTGGCGTGGCGGGCGCGGCCCGATCTGATCGTGCGCGCCTCGGTCTCGGACGGGTTCCGCGCGCCGACGCTGGTGCAGCTTGACCCGTTCTTCGGCGATCCGAATTTCCAGCCCGAAACCAGCCTCAGCTATGATGTCGGCGTGGAAAAGCGCCTCAACGGTGACGGATTCCTGCGCGCCACGCTGTTCTACACCGAGATCGACAACCAGATTTTCTTTGACGACGCCTCGACGCGCTGCCCCTCGGGCTTTGGCTGTTTCGAGACCGGCGATTTCGAGGCCAAGGGGATCGAACTTTCGGGGCAGGTGGCGATCAACGCCTTTCTCACGCTTGACGCCGCCTATACCTTTACCGATGCCGAGCAGAACGACCGGCCCGCCGCGCGCGTGCCGCGCCATGATGTCGCGCTTGGCCTCGGCGCGCAGATCACGCCGCGCCTCGACGCGCAATTCACATTGCAGCATGTCGCGGATATCGAGCCGTCGGCCTTTGCCCCGCCGGTCAACAAGGTGGGTGATTACACGCTCTTTCACGTCAACGCCAATTACGCGCTGACCGATAGGGTCACGGCGTTCCTGCGCGTCGAGAACCTCTTTGACGAGGATTACGAGACCGCAGGCGGGTTCAACACGTCGGGGCGTGCGGGCTTTGTGGGGCTGCGTGCGTCGTTCTAGGCTCATATCCCTTGGTCTGGCCCTCGCTTTTGCGGGGGCCGCCGCCATGACGCGGGCCCATGCCGATCCGGCCCCGGCGCGGGTCGTGTCGATCAACCTTTGCACCGATCAGCTTGCGATGATGCTGGCCGCCCCCGGTCAGCTTGTGTCGGTGTCGCGCCTTGCCGCCGATCCGCATTCCTCGGCCATGGCCGACGCGGCGCGCGCCTTTCCGGCCAATCACGGCCGCGCCGAGGAGGTCTATCTGCTCAAGCCCGATCTGGTTCTGGCGGGGCGCTACTCCGCGCGCGCGACCGTCGACATGCTGCGCCGGGTGGGGCTGCGGGTGGAACTGTTCGACACCGCCACATCGCTTGACGACACGCGCGAGCGCATCGCGCAGATGGCGCGGCTTCTGGGGCGCGAGGCCGAGGGCGCGGCGCTTGTCAAGGATTTCGACGCGCGTCTCGCGGCGCTCGCCGCGCCCGAGACCGGACGGCGCGCGGCGCTCTATCATCCCAACGGCTACAGCCTTGGCGGGGGCACGCTGGCCGATGACATCCTGCGCGCGGCAGGCCTCGGTAATGTCGCGCGTGATCTGGGGCAGACGGGCGGCGGCACGCTGGCGCTGGAACAACTGGTGATGGCGGCCCCGGACCTGCTCATCCGCGCCGAGGCCCTGCCCGGCGCCTCGCGCTCGGAGGAGGTGATGACTCATCCGTCGCTCGAGCGGCTGGCCGCCACCACCGCCGGTTTGCGCATCACCTCGCCCGACTGGATCTGCGGCACGCCGCATGTGCTGGGCGCGGTGGCCACCGTCGCCCGCGCGCGGGAGGGGCTGGAATGAGGCCGCTCGCTTTCGGCCTTGCCGCCCTTGTCGCGGCGCTTTTCCTGGCCTCGCTGGTCGTGGGCCCGGCAGGCATCACTGCGGGCGCGGGGTTGCACGCGCTGGTCCTTGGCGGCGACGGGCCCGAGCCTCTCGTGATGCGTGAAATCCGTCTGCCCCGCGCCCTTCTCGGGGTGATGATCGGGGCAAGCCTCGGCCTTGCCGGCGCGGCGATGCAGGGCTATCTGCGCAACCCGCTGGCCGAGCCGGGGCTCATTGGCGTCTCGGGCAGCGCCGCCCTTGGCGCGGTGCTGGCCATTCATACCGGGTTGGCGGCCGCCACCGCGCTCGCCTTGCCGCTTGCGGCGCTGGCGGGCGCGGGCACCGGCGTTATGCTGATCCTGATGCTGGCCGGGCCGCGCGGCGGGTCGATCACGCTCATCCTTGCCGGGATCGCCATTTCGGCGCTCGCGGGCGCGCTCACCTCGCTGGTGCTCAACCTCTCGCCCAACCCCTATGCCGCCTCGGAAATCGTGTTCTGGATGATGGGCTCGCTCGCCGACCGCTCGATGACCCATGTCTGGCTGGCCCTGCCCTTGATGCTGGCGGGGGGGCTGGCGCTCCTCAGTCTCGGGCGCGGGCTTGACGCGCTGACCTTGGGCGAGGACGCGGCCGAAGCGATGGGGCTGCGCCTCTCGCGCCTCCGCCTCACGCTGGTGCTCGGCACGGCGGCACTGGTGGGGTCGGCGGTGGCGGTGGCGGGGGCAATCGGCTTTGTCGGCCTCGTGGTGCCGCACCTCTTGCGCCCGCTTGTGGGCGCGCGGCCCTCGCGGCTGCTCTGGGCCTCGGGCCTTGGCGGCGCGGCGATGCTGCTTGCGGCGGACATCGCCGTGCGGCTGATCCTGCCCGAGCGCGATCTGAAACTGGGCGTGCTGACCGCCATTGTCGGCGCGCCGCTCTTCCTGCATCTCATCTACAAGACGCGGGGGGCGCAGCAATGAGCCTCCTGTCGCTCCGCAATCTTGGTGTCACGCTGCGGGGGCGCGCGATCCTTGCGGGCGTCACGCTCGATGTGGGGCCGGGCGAGTTCATCGGGCTGATTGGTCCCAATGGCGCGGGCAAGACCACGCTGATGCGCGCCGCCCTCGGCTTGTTGCCGCATGAGGGCACGAGCAGCCTTGCCGCCCTGCCCCCCGAAGCGCGCGGGCAGCACGCGGCCTGGATGCCGCAGGCGCGTGACATCGCCTGGCCTGTCACAGTGGAAACTCTGGTAGCCTTGGGGCGCACGCCGCATCTGGCAGGCTGGCAGGGAATGACGGCGCACGACCGCGCCCATGTGGGTCGCGCGCTGGCGACGATGGGGCTGGAGGGCTTGCGCCACCGCACCGCCACGCGGCTTTCGGGGGGCGAGCAGGCGATGGCGCTCATCGCCCGCGCGCTGGCGCAGGATACGCCGCTCCTGATGGCCGACGAGCCGATTGCCGGGCTTGATCCGGCCAATCAGATCGCCACCATGGCGGTCTTTGCCGGGCTGGCGCGGCAGGGGCGCGCGGTGCTGGCCTCGCTGCACGATCTGGGGCTGGCCGCGCGCCACTGCACCCGCCTCATCCTGCTGGGCGCGGGCGGCGTCGCCGCCGATGGCCCGCCCGAGACAGTGCTGACGCCCCAAAACCTCGCCCGTATCTTCCACGTAACCGCCCATTACGCCACCACGCCGCAAGGCCCGGTGTTCCAGCCGCTGGAGGTGATAAAATGATCGCGCTGCACCACGATCACCCCTGGCTTGCCCTCGATCTCGGGGCCGAAATGCCGGTGCTCAGTTGGGCCGTGAACCGCCCCGGCCTTGTGTGGGCGCGGCGCATCCTGTGGCGCGAGGTGCGCAATGCCGACCTGCCCGAGGGCCTTGACGTGGAGGCATGGCTGACACGGGAACTGGCCGCGCGGGAGGCGCTTGACGCGGTGTGCTTCCTCACCTCCTGCAATATCGCGCAGGTCTGCGAAAGCCGCGCCGAGGCAGGCGGCATCCGCGCCCGCGCCGTGGCGACGGTGGGCCTCACGAACGCCGAGTCGGTGGGCACCCGCCTGCCCCCCGCGTCCCATGGCTGGGGCACGATCAACATCGCCGTCACGCTCTCCGAAGGGCTGACCGAGGGTGCCCGCATCGAGGCGCTCAGCATCATCGCGCAGGCCCGCACCGCCGCGCTGATGCAGTCCGGTCTGCGCCTCTCCACCGGTCCCGTCACCGGCACCGGCACCGATTGCGTAGCCCTCGCCGCGCCCGAGGGCGCGACGCGATACGCGGGGCTTCACACGGCCACGGGCGAGGCCCTTGGCCGCGCCGTGCTGGACGCGGTGACGCGCGGCGTGGTGCTCTGGAAAGCCAGCGATGCGGCACGGGAGGCCCGCCATGGATGAAACCACGCTTTTCGCCTTTCTCGACCGGGGCGGCCCGGCGCTCTGGGTGATCGCCGTGCTGTCGGTGCTGACGCTGGCGCTGATCCTGTGGAAGCTCTGGCGTCTGCTGCTGACCGGCGCGTGGTCGGGGGCGGTGACCGAACGCGCGGTGACGCTCTGGCAGCACGACCAACGCCCCGAGGCTGCGGCGCTCCTGCGCCCGCGCCGCAGCCTGCGCGCGCGACTTGCCCTTGCGGCGATGGAGGCGAGGCAGGCCCCGCATTGGTCCGAGGCACAGGCCCGCGAGGAGACCACCCGCGTCGCCAAGGGATTGCTGGCCGAGGCCCGCACCGGGCTGCGCGCGCTGGAACTCATCGCCACCATCGCGCCGCTGATCGGGCTTCTGGGCACGGTGCTTGGCATGATCGCGGCCTTTCAGGCGCTTCAGACCAGCGGCAACAGCGCCGATCCGTCGGTGCTGGCGGGGGGTATCTGGGAGGCGCTGCTGACCACGGCGGCAGGCATGGCGGTGGCAATCCCCGCCTCGGCGGCGCTCACGTGGTTCGAGAGCGTGGCCGACCGCGTGCAGGCCGACATGGAGGACGCCGCCACCCGGATCTTTACCGCAGGGGCAGCGGCATGATCAGCTTCGGCCCGCCCCGCGCCGCCCGCCGCCCGAGCCTCACGCCGATGATCGACGTGGTGTTCCTGCTGCTGGTGTTCTTCATGCTGGCGGCGCGCTTTGGCCATGATCTGAGCCTGCCCATGGAAACGGGTGGGGGGGCTGCGGCCTATGACGGCCCGCCACGTCTCGTCGTTATCGGCCCCGATACGCTTACCCTCAACGGACAGGCCGTGGCCCCCGACGCCCTGCCCGAGGCGCTCGCGCCCCTGATGGAGACGCTTGAGGATATCGTCGTGCTGCGCCCCGCCGAGGGCGTGCCGCTCTCGCGGCTGATCGAGGTGAGCGACACGCTTGCCGCGGCCGGTCTCGGGCGGCTCATGGTGGTGGAGTAGGCCGATGCAGTTCTCCGCGCCCCGCCGCCGCCGACCGATCGAGCCGATCGTGCCGATGATCAACGTGGTGTTTTTGCTGCTCATCTTCTTCCTGATGAGCGCACAGATCGCGCCGCCCGCCCCCTTTGACGTGATCCTGCCCGAAAGCGGCGCGGGCGACCGTGCCGTGCCCGCCGACACGCTCTACATGGATGCGGAGGGGCAGCTTGCCTTCAACGAGGCACGCGGCGCGGCGGTGCTGGACGCGCTTGCCGCGCGCGCGCAGGCCGACGCGCCGTTGCAGATCCGCGCCGATGCGGGGCTTGAGGCGCGGGCGCTGGCGCGGCTTTTGCCGGGGCTGGCCGCGCGGGGGGTGGTAGAGGTCGAGATCGTGACGGGGGCGAAATGATCCGGGGGCTGGAATTCGCGGGCTTCGTGGCGCTGGCGGCGGCGGTTCATGCCGGGGTCTGGTCTGCCGCCCCCGAGGGCGGCGGCGCGGGCGGGCAAGGCGGGGCCGAGACGGTGACGCTTGCCGCCGCCGCCCCGCAGATGGCCGCCCTCGTGGCGGCGTGGGAGCGCCCGGTCGACGCGCAGGACCACGCGCCCGCCCCGCAGACCCTGCCCACGCCCGAGGCGCAGCCGGTGGCCCTGCGCCCCGACGACACGCCCGCCCCCGCGCCACGGCCTGCACAACCGCAGCCGGATGCCGCGCCAACCCTGCCCCGGCTGCCCGCGTCCCCCCTGCCCGCGCCCGCCCTCACGGACCGCGCGCCCGCGCCCCTGCCGCCCCCACCCGCCAAAGCCCCCGCGCGGCCCCTGCGCCCCACGCAGGCACCCCCGCAAACGGCACGCCCCGACGCCCCCGAAACCCCGTCCATGACAGCCCTGCCGCAGATCGACCGGCAGACGGCCACGGCCACGACACCGGCCACGACACCGGCCCGCACGCGCCCCGTCGCCCGCCCCGAACCGAAACCGGCCGCAAGACCGTCCCGGCCAAGCCCCGCGCGCGCCAAACAGACCGCGCGCGGCACAGGTCAGCAAGAGGCGGGCGGGGCCGCGAAATCCCACGCCCCGGCGCAACTCGACGCCGCCACCCGCACCAGCCTCATGGGCCAGTGGGGGGGCGCGATCCGGGCGCGGATCGAGCGGCAAAAGCGGTATCCGGCGGGCACGCGGGCGCAAGGCACGGTGCATCTCGTGCTTGATGTGGGGGGCGACGGGCGGCTCATGGGTGTTGCGGTCACGCGCTCTTCGGGCGATGCGCGGCTCGATGCGGCGGCGGTCAGTGCCGTGCGCCGCGCGCGCCTGCCCGCCGCGCCCGACCGGCTGCCGGGACCACGCCACCGCTTCACCCTGCCGGTGGCCTTCGCGCGCTGAGCACATGGATGTGACGCCGCGCCGTGCGATGCCCCCTACAACTCGCGCGTGATTTGCGCTAGACGGGTTACGCCGCAATGCAGCAAGGATACCGCCCCATGGCCTCCACACAAAAACCGATCAACCTCGCGCTGCAAGGCGGCGGCGCGCATGGTGCCTTTACCTGGGGCGTGCTCGATTACCTGCTCGAGGACGGGCGGCTGCGCATCGCGGGTGTCTCGGGCACCTCGGCGGGGGCGATGAACGCCGTGGCGCTGGCCGATGGCTTTACCCGCGCAGGCCCCGATGGCGCGCGCGCGGCGCTCGACAAGTTCTGGCGCTCGATGAGCGAGAGCGCGCGCAACACGCCGCTGCAACGCACGCCGGTGGACCGCATCACCGGCAACTGGGGGCTGGAGAACAACCCGTTCTATCATTTCATGAACGCGCTGACCGGCGTGGCCTCGCCCTATCAGCTCAACCCGCTCAACATCAATCCGCTGCGCGATCTGGTCGAGGAGAGCATCGATTTCGAGATGGTGCGCAAATGCACCGCGTTCGAGCTGTTCGTGTCGGCCACCAATGTCGAGACCGGGCGCGTGCAGGTCTTTCCGCGCGAGGGCCTGACCGCCGACATGGTGATGGCCTCGGCCTGCCTGCCGCATGTCTACCAGGCGGTCGAGATCGACGGCGTGCCCTATTGGGATGGCGGCTATATGGGCAATCCGGCACTCTTTCCGCTTTATGGCAAGACCGGCACCGACGATATCTTGGTCATCCAGATCAACCCGATCGAGCGCAAGGGCGCGCCCAGGACCGCGCAGGACATCCAGAACCGGATGAACGAGATCAGCTTCAACGCCAGCCTCCTCAAGGAATTGCGCGCCATTGATTTCGTCGACCGGCTGATCCGCGAGGGCAAGCTCTCGGTCGATCACTACCGCCCCGTCAAGGTCCACCTGATCGAGAACGAGGCCGAGATGAAGCCGATGGGGGCCTCGTCGAAGATGAACGTGGAATGGGCCTTTCTCACCCGGCTGCGCGATATCGGCCGCACGACCGCCGCGCGCTGGCTCGATGGCTGCTTTGACCGGATCGGCACCGAGAGCACCGTCGATCTGCGCGCCATGTTCCAGGGGATCGGGGCAGAGCACCAGGGCTGAGGCCGCCCGCTACCCCAGCCGCCGCCGGATCCAGCGCGCCAGATAGATCACCGGCCAGCGCAGCACGCTCATCCCCGCGAGCAGCATGACAAGGCCCACCCAGGGCCCGTTCTGCACGGTCACAAGGCCAAGGATCGGCACCCCGAGCGCGATGAGCATATAGGCCCGGCGCCAGTGGTTGTCGCGGCTCGGGGCCATCGCCAGAAGATTTGCGAGCACCAGCCAGAGCAGCGCGGCGATCAGGGAGGGGGTCACGACAGCCCTCCTGCCGGGCTGACCGACCGGGCGGCCTGCGCGGAGACGCCAGCGCCCCCCATGACCCCCGCGCCATTGGCGGGCGCGAGACCCGGACCGATCCAGTGCCTGAGGGTCCGGGTCATGCGCTACCCCTTCAGCCGCGCAGGAAGGGCATTGGCCCAGGCAGAAATCGTGCCCGCACCCAGACACACCACC
Source organism: Roseovarius sp. MBR-79 (assembly GCF_053628555.1). NCBI lineage: Bacteria > Pseudomonadati > Pseudomonadota > Alphaproteobacteria > Rhodobacterales > Roseobacteraceae > Roseovarius > Roseovarius sp. MBR-79. The sequence continues at coordinate 60,280 of NZ_JBRJGP010000013.1, forward strand.
ATGTCGCCGGGTTTCGCCTCTGCGCGCACGAGCCGCTCAAGATCGTCCTCGGAGGCGACGGCCACCGCCTGCCGGTGACCGTGGCGGATGAGGCCCGCCACCAGATCGTCGCGCGAGGCCCCCGGAACGGGGTCCTCGCCCGCCGCGTAGACATCGGCGATGCCCACCACGTCGGCCTCGTTGAAACAGCCACAGAAATCGTCAAAGAGCGACGACAGGCGCGAATAGCGGTGCGGCTGGTGCACGGCGATGACGCGGCCCGTGGAGGCCTGCCGCGCGGCGCGCAGCACGGCGGCGATTTCCACCGGATGATGGCCGTAATCGTCGATGATGGTCACACCATTCACCTCGCCCACGCGGGTGAAGCGGCGGTTGACGCCGCCGAAACTCGCCAGTGCGTCGCGGATGGCGGCGCGCGGCACGCGCAGATGCCGCGCCACGGCGACGGCGGCGAGCGCGTTCGACACGTTGTGATCTCCGGGCATGGGCAGCGAACAGCCCTCGATCAGCTTGCCCTCGGCCTGAAGCGCGATGTCGAACCGCGCCACACCTGCCTGATATGTCAGGTTGAGAGCGCGCACATCGGCCTGCGCGTTGAAGCCGAAGGTGATCACCCGCCGGTCGGTGATCCGCCCCACCAGCGCCTGCACCTCCGGGTGGTCGGTGCAGCACACGGCCAGACCATAGAACGGGATATTGCTTACGAAATCGTGAAACCCCTGCCGCAGGTTCTCGATCGTGCCCCAGTGCTCCATATGCTCGGGGTCGATATTGGTGACGATGGCGATGGTCGCGGGCAGGCGGTTGAAGGTGCCGTCGCTCTCGTCGGCCTCGACCACCATCCACTCGCCCTGACCCATCCGGGCGTTGGAGCCGTAGGCGTGGATCACGCCGCCATTGATCACCGTGGGGTCGATCCCGCCCTTGACCAGCAGTTCCGCCACCAGCGTTGTCGTGGTGGTCTTGCCATGGGTGCCCGCCACCGCGATGTTGGACTTGAGGCGCATCAACTCGGCCAGCATCTCGGCCCGGCGCACCACCGGCAGGCCACGCCTGCGCGCCTCGTCCAGTTCGGGATTGCCCGGTTTGATCGCCGAGGAAATGACCACCACCTCGGCCCCGTCCAGATTGTCGGCGCGCTGGCCAACAAAGACCCGCGCGCCGAGGCTTTCCAGCCGCTCGGTGATCTTCGACGCCTTGAGGTCCGAGCCCTGCACGTCATAGCCAAGATTCAGCAGCACCTCGGCGATGCCCGACATGCCGATGCCGCCGATCCCCACGAAATGCAAAGGGCCCACATCGGTGGGCAGCTTGGTGGCGGCATTCATGGTATCAGTTTCCTTCTTTTGCCAGTTCTTCGACCAGATCGGCCAGCCGCTCGGCGGCCTCGGGCCGCCCCTGCAAGCGCGCCGCCTCGGCCATCAGGCGCGCGCCTTGCGCATCGCCCAGAACCGCCGCCATCTGCGTGGCGAGCGAGGCGGTGTCAAGCCGGCTCTCGGGGATAAGGATCGCAGCCCCCGCCGCCACCAACCCGCGCGCATTGGCGCTCTGGTGGTCATCGGCAGCGGCGGCGAAGGGAATGAGGATCGCGGGCCGCCCGATCACCGCCAGATCGGCAAGGCTTGATGCGCCCGCGCGGGAAATGACCAGCTGCGCCTCGGAGATGCGCCGCGCCACGTCACGGAAAAACGGCTGAACATCGGCGTCGATCCCCGCCTCGGCATAGGCGCGCGCCACGCGGGTGCCGTCCTCGTCGCGCGCCTGATGGCTCACGCGGACATTGCGCAAAATCTCCTCGGGCAGCGCGGCGATGGCCCCGGGGACCACATCGCTCAGGATGCGCGCGCCCTGAGAGCCGCCGATCACCAGCACCGACATCGGATAATCGCCCGGCGGGATATAGGGCGCGCCCGCACGCTCCAGCACCGCCGTGCGCACCGGGTTGCCCACATGCTCAGACCTCGCCCCCTCGGGCAGGGTGGTGGGCCAGGTGCCGCAGGCCACCAGATCGACGCGGGGGGCAAAAAGCCGGTTCACCCGCCCCGGCACGCCGTTCTGTTCGTGCACCATGCGCGGCAGGCGCAACAGGGTCGCCGCCGCCAGCGCCGGGATGCTCGGATAGCCGCCGAAGCCCACCACCATGGCCGGTTTCTCGCGCCACATCCGCACCACCGTGCCAAGCACGCCGCCCGCGATATGCAGCGGTGCCAGCAGCTTGTTCACGATCCCGCCGCGCGCGAATGTGGCGCTTGCCACCTGCACGATCTCGACCGAATGGGGAAAACCGCCCACGTAGCGCGCGCCGCGCGCGTCCGTGCTCAGACGCACCCGCCAGCCGCGCCGCAGCATCACCTCCGCCAGCGCCTGCGCCGGGAACATGTGCCCGCCGGTGCCGCCCGCCGCGATGATCAGAAGCGGCGCGCTCACCGCCGTCCCCGCAGGATATCGCCGATCTGCCCCTGCGGGCGCGTCCGCGTGAAGGCCAGCAGCATCCCCAGGGCAATGCCCCCCGCCACCAGCGACGAGCCGCCATAACTGACGAAGGGCAGCGTCATCCCCTTGGCGGGCAGAAGCCGCACCGCCACGCCCATGTTGATCATCGCCTGCGCGCCGAAAATCGCCACAAGGCCGGTGCCCGCAAGGCGGATGAACGGATCACGCTCGCGCATCAGCCGCAGGAAGGAGCGCACGACGATCCCCGCGTAGAGCGCGATGACGACCATCACCAGCACAAGGCCGTATTCCTCTGCCGCCACCGCGATGATGAAATCCGTATGCGCATCGGGCAGCGACCATTTCACCTGCCCCTCGCCCACGCCCACGCCAAACAATCCGCCCTCGCGGATCGCGTTGGTGGCAAAGCCAAGCTGCGTCGTGGGATCGAGTTCGGGGCTGAGAAACCCGTCGATGCGACGCGCGAAATGCTCGGAATTGGCATAGGCCAGCGTGCCCGCCGCCACCACCGCCCCGGCCATGATCAACAGAAGGGTGACCGGCGCACCGCTCACGAACCACATCACCCCCCAACCGAACAGCACCAGCGCCGCCTGCCCGAAATCGGGCTGCATCGCCAGAAAGCCCAGGATCACCACCATGAGGACGAAAGACCAGAGCCGCCCCGGCGGGCCGCCGATCTCGTAGCTGGCCGCGATCATCCAGGCCGCGACGACGACGAAAGCGGGCTTGAGAAATTCCGAGGGCTGAACGCTGGCGAACCCGAGGCTATACCAGCGCACCGCCCCCTTGCCGAAATCCGTGCCGAAGACCGGCAAACACATCAGCGCCAGCAGCGCGCCGAAAAACCCCAGCACCGCCAGCCTGCGCACCGTCTCGGGGCGCTGCATCGAGACAAGCATCATGGCAACAAGCGCAAGCCCGCCAAAGAACATCTGTCGCTGAACGTAGTGAAACGGCGCAAAGCCGTTCTTTTCCGCCAGCGGCACCGAGGCCGCCAGCCCCAGCAGAATACCGATGGCAAAGAGAATGAGCACCGAGAAGAACGACCATCTGTCGATCGTGCGCCACCACCGGGGGAGAACGGGCTCTGCGTCCCGCAGGGGCACTGCCCCATAGACCATTTCCGTCATCTGCCTGCCGCCTCGATTAGGTTCGCCCCTTTGCGGGGTCTCGGTGCACAGTCTAGCCGCATTTCGGCCCCTGCGCCAGAACCTCTTGCCAATGGGCGGGTTTTCGCGTCACAGGCGGATCATGACGAACGCGGTTACGACCCTCATCCTTGGCGCAGGCGCCGCGGGGCTGATGTGCGCGGCTCATGCCGGTCCGGGCGCGCTGCTGATCGACCATGCGCGCGCGCCGGGCGAAAAGATCCGCATTTCCGGCGGCGGGCGGTGCAATTTCACCAATCTTCATGCGGGGCCAGAGAATTTCCTGTCGCAGAACCCGCATTTCTGCAAATCGGCGCTGGCGCGCTATACCCAGTGGGATTTCATCGACCTCGTGTCGCGCCATGGCATCGGCTGGCACGAGAAAACACTGGGGCAGCTTTTCTGCGACGGGCGCGCGACGCAGATCGTCGCAATGCTGGTCGCCGAGGCGCGGCAGGCGGGTGCCGATCTTTGGCTTTCGACGCGGGTGGTCGGGATCGACCATGACGGCCAGTGCTTTCGCGCCGTGCTCGACCGCGAGGGGGCGCGCGTTACCGTCACGGCCCGCCACCTCGTGTTGGCCACGGGGGGCAAGTCGATCCCCAAGATGGGCGCGACGGGCCTCGCCTACGAGGTCGCGCAGCGCTTCGGCCACGCGCTGACCGAAACCCGCCCCGCCCTTGTGCCGCTGACCTTCTCGGACGCGCCCTTTGCCGCGCTCGCGGGCGTGGCCCTGCCCGTGCGCGCCGCTTGCGACGGCGTGGCCTTCGAGGAGGCGGCGCTCTTTACCCATCGCGGGCTTTCGGGGCCCGCGATCCTGCAAATCTCGTCCTTCTGGCGCGAGGGGACGGCGATCACGCTCGATCTCGACCCCGGGGGCGCGCTTTACGAGACCCTGCGGGCAGACCGCCAGAGCCAGGGCAAACGTAACCTGACCACCGTGCTGGGCCAGCATCTGCCGGGCAAGCTTGTGACCCACCTCGCCCCCTCGCTGGCCCTTTCGGGCAATCTCGGAGACCAGTCCGACGCCCGGTTGGGCGCGCTCGTCACGGCGCTGCGCGGCTGGGAGATGAAGCCCACCGGCTCGGAGGGCTACCGCACCGCCGAGGTGACGCTGGGCGGCATCGCCACCCATGGGCTCGACTCGGCCACCATGGAATCGCGCCACCTGCCCGGTCTATTTGCCATCGGCGAGGCGGTGGACGTGACCGGCTGGCTGGGCGGCTACAATTTCCAATGGGCCTGGTCCTCGGGCTGGGCGGCGGGCCAGGCGATTGCGGCGCGGGGGTAAGAGGGGGACTGGCCGGGAGCGGTTGCGAAGAGAGCCGCGCCGGGAGCAAATCCCAACCGGCCCCGTCAGGCCAGGCCCTACCGCTTCGGCCGCGCGCGTGCCGCCATCACGTCGCGCCCCAGCGTGAGCGTATAGGCTTCCAACGCGCTCAGCGCCGCCAGCGCCGCCTCGGCCTCGTGTCCCTCAAGCGCATCGGCAATCCGGGTGTGAAAGCCCACGATCACCTCGCGCGACCGCGCCGTGAAGGTGATCATGTTCATCAGAGGCTGCATCGCCTCGACCGCGCCCGCGAGTTGGTAGCTGAGCACCGGGTTGCCCGCGCTGTCCACCAGTGCGCGGTGAAAGGCCACGTCCGAGGCGCAGAACGCCTCGTCCGTCAGCCCCGGCTGTGCCTGACGGTGGATCTCGGCGCGCATCGTGGCGAGCGTGTCGGGCGTGCGCCGCTCTGCCGCCAGCGGCGTGCAGGCACGCTCCAGCGCATATCGCGCCTCGCAGGCCACATCAAAGCTGATGGCGTTCATCGAAAGAAGCAGCGTCGCGGTGGTGATGTGTTGCCCGTAGGCCTCGGGATAGCTGAGGCGATTGACGAAGGCCCCGCCGAACGCGCCGCGCGCGGTGCGGATGAGCGATTGCGCCGCCAGCCGCTTGAGCGCCTCGCGCACCGTGGGGCGCGACACCGCGAAGTGATCGGCCAGTTCCGCTTCGGACGGCAGGCGTTCATCGACAATGAGCCGCCCGGCCATGATCTCCTCGCGGATCGCCTCGGCGATCTGCGCCGAAAGGTCGGCCTTGTTATCGGGATCAATTTTCATTTGTCTTACATTTAAATGTCTGACAATTTAAATGCAAGGGATGAGTCGGGGGAGCGGCGATGATCGCGGCGCAGGTCAGACGGATGGGGGGCGGGCATTGGCTGGTGCTGTTCGGCCTCATTCTGGGGGCCTGGGGGCTGCTTTATGCCATGGCGCTGCCGCAAGAATTGCGCGAGGGCGCGCAGATTTACGGCGCGGATTTCCTGCAAAGCCTGTGCATCGTCACGCCGGATGCGGCCGGGTTTACCCGCATCATCCTCATGTGGGCGCTGATGTCGGCGGCGATGATGGCCCCCACGGCGCTCCCGGCCTTCGCCACCTACGAGGATCTGGGCCACGCGGGCGAGACGCGGCTGGGCGCGCTGGTGGCGGGGTATCTGTCGGTCTGGCTGGGGTTTTCGGTGCTGGCGGCAGCGGCGCAAATGGCGCTCTTTCAGGCGGGGCTGCTGACGGCCTTCGGTGACAGCCGGTCCGGTGTGATGTCGGCGGCGCTGCTGGCGCTAGCCGGGCTATACCAATTCAGCCCGGCCAAGGAGGCGTGCCTGTCCAAATGCCGCCGCCCGCTGTCCTTCTTCATGCAGTATTGGGACGAGGGCGCGCTACGCAACGGCGTGCGGCTGGGCCTTGTCTGCCTTGGCTGTTGCTGGGCGCTGATGATGCTGGCGTTCGTGGGCGGCGTGATGAACCTCGCCTTCATGGGGCTGGCCACGGTGATCATGGTTCTGGAGAAACTGCCGCAGATCGGCGCTTGGCTCACCCGCCCGCTCGGCGTGGCGCTGCTGGCCGCGTCGGGCTGGGTTCTGTTCACATCAATCTGAGAGAGGAGACCGGATATGGCATTGGATACGGTGGGCACAGTCCCGTGGGCGATCAAGGGGGAGTTGATCCTCAACTGCAACTGCACGGTGTTCTGCCCCTGCGTGGTGAGCCTTGGCAAACACGCGCCGACGGAAGGCTACTGTCAGGCCTGGTCGGGCGTGCGCATCGACGAGGGCCATTACGGCGACGAGGATCTGAGCGGGCTGAACGTCGGCCTGATGCTGGAAATCCCCGGCCTGATGGCGCGCGGCAACTGGAAGGCGGCGGCCTTCATCGACGAGCGCGCGAGCGAGGCAGGCTATGAGGCGCTGGTCAATATTTTCAGCGGCAAGGCGCGCGGCACCACCGGCCTCTTCGGGGTGCTGGTGAGCGAGTTTCTGGGCGCCGAGCGCGCGCCGGTCATCTTCGAGACCGAGGGCAATGCCCGCCGCCTGATGGTGGGCAAGAAGATCCAGGGCGAGGTGATCCCCGTTCCGGGCCATGGCGGTCAGGATATCGTTGTCACCAACACCGAATACTGGATGGGGCCGGATATCACCGTCGCCACCGCCACCAAGGGCCGCGTGCGCGCCTTTGGCCGGGTGTGGGATTTCGACGGGCGCAGCGCGGAAATCTGCCAGATCGACTGGAAAGGCCCGCGCTGATGGTGCTGCTGTCGCCCTCGCGCCGGTTGCGCCGCACGCCGTTTTCCCAAGGGGTCGAGGCGGCGGGGGTCAGGGCCTACACGGTCTATAACCACATGCTGCTGCCTACCGTGTTCCGCTCCATCGAGGAGGATTATCGCCATCTCAAGCAGGCGGTGCAGGTCTGGGACGTGGCCTGCGAGCGGCAGGTGGAGTTGCGCGGCCCGGATGCGGGCCGCCTCATGCAGATGCTGACGCCGCGCGATTTGCGGGGGATGATGCCGGGGCAATGCTATTACGTGCCCATCGTCGATGAGACCGGCGGGATGCTCAACGATCCCGTCGCCGTGAAACTGGCCGAGGATCGCTGGTGGATTTCGATTGCCGATTCGGACCTGCTCTACTGGGTCAAGGGGATCGTGCAGGGCTGGCGGCTCGATGTGCTGGTGGATGAGCCGGACGTGTCGCCGCTGGCGGTGCAGGGACCGCGTGCCGACGATCTGATGGCGGCGGTCTTTGGCGACGCGGTGCGCGATATCCGCTTCTTTCGGTTCGGGATGTTCGATTTTCAGGGCCGCGACATGGTGATCGCGCGTTCGGGCTATTCCAAGCAGGGCGGCTATGAGATCTATGTCGAGGGCGGCGATATAGGGATGCCGCTGTGGAACGCCCTGATGGAGGCGGGCAAGCCGTGGGACGTGCGCGCGGGCTGTCCCAACCTGATCGAGCGGATCGAGGGCGGATTGCTGAGCTATGGCAACGACATGACCGACGACAACACGCCGCATGAATGCGGGCTGGGCCGGTTCTGCAACACCCACACGGCGATCGGCTGCATCGGGCGCGATGCGCTCTTGCGGGTGGCTCGTGAAGGGCCGGTGCAACAAATCCGCGCCATCGCCATCGAGGGCGGCGCGGTGCCGCCCTGTGTGGACTGGTGGCCGGTGCTGTCGGAGCGGGGCGAGCGGGTGGGGCGCGTGAGTTCCGCCGCGTGGTCGCCGGATCATCAGGTCAACGTGGCCATCGGCATGGTGCGGATGACCGATTGGGAGGCGGGCACCGACCTGCGGGTCATGGCGCCGGATGGCGAGCGGCGCGGCGTGGTGCAGGCGGGGTTCTGGGCCTGAGAGGGGGAGTGAGGGGCCAGCCCCTCACACTCCCCGGGATATTTTTGGCAAGATGAAGCGGGGGGCTGGCCCTGCGAATGACATGGAGAGCGATATGTTCAACGCATTGGTCGTCGAGAAGGACGAGGAAAGCGGCAAGACATCTGCGGCGGTGAAACAGATTTCCGTGGAGGATCTGCCGCATGGCGAGGTGCTCGTCGCGGTCGAGTATTCCACCGTGAATTACAAGGACGGGCTCTGCATCGGGCCGGGGGGCGGCCTTGTGCGCAAATATCCGCACGTGCCGGGGATTGATTTCGCCGGAACCGTCGAGGAAAGCCGCGACGCGCGTTACAAGCCCGGCGACAAGGTGGTACTGACCGGCTGGCGCGTGGGCGAGGCGCATTGGGGCGGCTACGCGCAAAAGGCGCGGGTGAAGGCCGACTGGCTGGTGCCGCTGCCCGAAGGGCTGGACACGCGGGCCGCGATGGCCGTGGGCACCGCAGGATTTACCGCGATGCTGGCCGTCATGGCGCTGGAGGATCACGGGCTGAAGCCGGGGCACGGGCCCGTGCTGGTGACGGGGGCTGCGGGCGGTGTCGGGTCCGTGGCGACCGCGATCCTCGCCAATCTCGGGCATGAGGTGGCGGGGGTGACGGGCCGCCCCGAGACCGCCGATTACCTGCGGTCGCTGGGGGCCACGCAGATCGTGCCGCGCGAGGAACTCAACGAGACGGTCAAGCGCCCGCTGGAAGCCGAGACCTGGACCGGCTGCGTCGATGCCGTGGGCGGCGCGATGCTGGCGCGGGTGCTGGGCCAGATGAAATACGGGGCCTCCGTCGCCGCCGTGGGCCTTGCGGGGGGCGCGGGCCTGCCCGCGACGGTCATTCCGTTCCTGCTGCGCGGTGTGAACCTTCTGGGCATCGATTCGGTGATGCAGCCCTATGACAACCGCCTGCGCGCCTGGGGCCGGATCGCGCGCGACCTGCCGATGGACAAGCTCGAGGCGATGATCGTGCCCGCCAGCCTCGGCGATCTGCCACGCCTCGGGGCCGAAATCCTCAAGGGACAGGTCAAGGGCCGCGTGGTGGTGGATGTGAATGGATGACGTCACGATCCGGCTGGCGCGCGCGGGTGATTTCGACGCGCTCTGGCCGATGCTGCGCGCGGTGATCCGCGCGGGCGACACCTATGCGCTCGACCAAAACCTCGATGCCGAGGCGGTGCGCGCGCTCTGGATGGAGGCCCCGCGCGCCACCTATCTTGCCGAGGCGGGGGGCGAGGTGCTGGGCACCGCCTACATCAAGACCAATCAGGCGGGCGGTGGCGCGCATGTCTGCAATGCGGGTTTCGTGGTGGCCGAGGCGGCGCGCGGGCACGGCGTGGCGCGCGCGCTCTGCGAGCATGCCAAGGTGGAGGCCCGCGCCATGGGCTATCTGGCGATGCAGTTCAATTTCGTGGTCGAGACCAACGAGGGGGCCGTCGCGCTCTGGCAGAGCCTGGGCTTTGCGACCGTGGGCCGCCTGCCGCACGCCTTCCGCCACCCCGAGGCGGGGCTGGTCGATGCGCTGGTGATGTATAAATGGCTGGGCGCGGACGGCGATTGAGGCTGGCGCGGGTCTGGCGGTCATGGCAGGCTATCGGACAAGATGCGGATTGATCGAAGCCCTTTGACCGCGGCCCTGCTCGTGGCCGTCCTGACGGTGGCGCTGGCCGCTGTCGGCTTTGCGCATCGCGGCGGGGGGCTGCCGGACGCGGATTACGCGGCCTATCTGGCGGCGGGCGGCTCTGCCGGGGACCTCTGCGCCCATGGCGGCGGTGCCGGGGATCACGCGCCCGCAAAGCATGAGAGCGGCACCAATGGCTGCGAGGCCTGCCGCATCGCGGCGGCCATGGTGCTGCCTGAGCCGGGGCGCGCGCCCGATGTCTGGCCACGCCCGGTGCGCGCGCTGGCAACCCCGGCCGAGGCGCAGATCCGCCCTGCCCGCCTGGCGCATGGCCTGCCACAGACCCGCGCACCGCCGCGCGCCTGAGATTTCCCGAACCAGTCCTTTTCAACCTGCGCCGCCGCGATGCGGGGCGCCTGCGATGGAGTTGCTCCATGACCTCGATTGATCAGACCTGTGCCCCGCCCGAGAGCGCGCGCGGCACCAACGCCTTTTATTTTGCGGCCTGGCGGTGGCATTTCTATGCCGGGCTGTTCGTGATCCCGTTCTTCTGCATCCTGGCCGTGACCGGGCTGATGATGCTGTGGATCGCCTGGATCGACGGGCGCGACGGCGAGCGCACCGTGGTGCAACCGCTCGATGCGCCGCTTGCTGTCTCGGTGCAGGCCCAAGCGGCGGTGGCGGCCGTTCCGGGCGGCACGCTCAAGCAATACGTGGCCCCGCGCCGCGATGATCTGGCGGCGATTTTCCGCGTCGATCAGGGCGGCGAGGCGACCATGGTCGTGGTCGATCCCTACCGCGCCGAGGTGCTGGCGCAGTTTCCACGACGGCAAGGCTGGTATGATTTCGCCGATGGTGTCCATTCCGAGTTGATGCTGGGCGTGACCGGCGACCGGATGCTGGAGATCGCGGCCTCGCTCGGCATGGTGCTGATCGCGACCGGCCTTTACATGTGGTGGCCGCGCGAGGCCGGGTGGCGCGCGGCGCTCATCCCTACCTTGGGCCGGGGCCGCGCGCTCTGGCGGTCGCTGCACGGGGTGCTGGGCTTCTGGATTTCCATCGTGCTGGCGTTCTTTCTTGTCTCCGGCCTCGCCTGGTCGGGGGTCTGGGGCGAAAAGCTGGTGCAGGCCTGGAGCCAGTTTCCCGCCGAGAAATGGGACAGCGTGCCGCTCTCGGACGATATCCACGCCAGCATGAACCACGACCGCAAGGAGGTGCCCTGGGCGCTCGAACTCACGCCCATGCCCGCCTCGGGCAGCCATGCGGGCCATGAGGGCGTGAGCGGCGCGGTGACCATCGACACGCTCGACACGCTCGCGCGGCAGATCGGGTTCGATGCGCGCTATCAGCTCAACCTGCCCCAGGGCGAGACCGGGGTCTGGACCTTGGGCCGCGACTCGATGAACACCGACGATACCGACCCGACCTCGGACCGCACGGTGCATGTGGACCAGTATACCGGCAATATCCTCGCCGATGTGCGCTATGGCGATTACTCGCTGGCGGGCAAGGCGATGGCCGTGGGCATCGCGCTGCACATGGGCACGATGGGGCTCTGGAGCGTGCTGGCAAATACGGTGTTTTGCCTCGCGGTGCTGTTTCTCTGTGTCTCCTCGGTGGTGATGTGGTGGAAGCGGCGGCCTGCCGGGGCCGCGCGCCTTGTTGCCCCGCCCCTGCCGCGCGATCTGCCGATGTGGCAGGGCGCGGCGCTGGTGGGGCTGGCGGTGTCGCTCGCGTTTCCGCTGGCGGGTCTGACGCTGGTCGCGGTGCTGGCGCTTGACGTGCTGGTGCTGCGCCACCTTCCGGGGCTGCGCCGCGCGCTGAGCTGATCCCGTGCCCCATGCGTCTTGAGGCCCCGCCCCGGCGGGGCCTTTGTCGTTTCCGGGACAGGCGCGCCAAAACCCGCATTGACGGTGATTCGCAGGCGTGATTCGATGAATTTCGCCTGTTGAGGCCCTGTCAGACGGTTGGGAAACCATGGGGCAACATCGATGTCCGTAGATTGCTTGGGAAATCGTGGGACGTTTATACCTTAAGATGAAACACAATATATTGGATATATCTTATCGAAAAGCACCACATGATCTAAAATTGACCAACTAATGACGTATCCCCTTGTTTCCCAAGATATCCCGGCAGGCGCGCCATCGAAAGAAAGTTCAAAAAATGTTTGCAGTGGGAGAAAATACCATGCTATCCAAGGACCACGATGAGGACGGGACAGACGAAGGGGCAACAAGACCCCGAAACAATCTCCCAAGTCAGGTTTCATACAGGCACCCAGCTTCATCGCATAAGAATCCGGCGCGCGAGCGAGCAGACATCCCCCCAGGTGGCGCGCGCAGTCGGAAACCCCGCTAGGCGGGACGAGGGCGGCGGGTTGATCAGTGGCAGCAGATCAACCCGCCGTTTTCCGTCAGGGGGACCGGGTATCAACCGGGGGCACCAAAAGAGGCCATCGGGACAGTGGGTCGGATATTCAGAGGCGAAAACACCGTAAAGGTGGATGCCAAGGGCCGGGTGTCGATCCCCGCGCTCTTTCGCCCCGTGATCCAGGACAGCGATCCCAACTGGAGCGCCGGAAAACAGCCCGAACTGATCATCGTCTATGGCGACCACCGCCGCGATTTCCTTGAATGTTTCACCGTCGAGGCGATGCAGGAAGTGGACGAGAAAATTGCCCGCCTGCCGCGCGGCTCCAAACCGCGCCGCCTGCTCGAACACATGTTCCAGGGACAGTCGCTCCCCACCTCGGTCGATGACACGGGCCGCATCGTGCTGCCCGCCAAGCTGCGCAAGAAGCTCGATCTCGAGGACGAGGCGTTCTTCATCGCGGCGGGCGACACGTTCCAGATCTGGAAGCCCGAGACCTATCAGGCCAAGCGCCTTGCCGATGTCACCGAGTGGCTTGACGAATTCCCCGAGGATTTCGACCCGCTCACCCTGCTCGACACGCCCGACGGGGGCTGAGCCATGGCCGCTGCTGCCCCTGTCCCGCCCGCCCCTCACATCCCTGTCCTCTTGCGCCCGCTCCTGGCCGCCGTTGCCCCCGTGCGCGGCACCTGGCTTGATGGCACGCTGGGCGCCGGGGGCTATGCGCGCGGGCTTCTGGAGGCGGGTGCCGATCAGGTCATCGGCGTGGACCGCGACCCGCTGGCCATCGCCATGGCGCGGGACTGGGGTGCGCCCTACGGCGACCGGCTGCGGCTGGTGCAGGACAATTTCGCGGCGATGGACAGCCATGCCGAGGCGCTCGACGGCGTGGTGCTCGATCTCGGTGTGTCCTCGATGCAGCTTGATCAGGCGACGCGCGGCTTTTCCTTCATGCGCGACGGCCCGCTTGACATGCGGATGAGCCAGGAAGGGCCAAGCGCCGCCGATCTGGTCAACACCGCCGCCGAGGCGCAACTGGCCGATATCCTTTATCTTTACGGCGAGGAACGCGCGAGCCGGCGCATCGCCCGCGCCATCCTGCGGGCGCGCGAAACAGCTCCCATCGAGACCACCGCCCAACTGGCCGCCATCGTCGAGCGCTGCCTGCCGCGCGCCAAACCCGGTCAGGCACATCCCGCGACCCGCAGCTTTCAGGCCATCCGCATCGCCGTCAACGACGAATACCGCGCCCTTATGGGCGGGCTGGAGGCGGCCGAGCGCGCGCTCAAACCCGGCGGACAACTGGCGGTCGTCACCTTTCATTCCATCGAGGACCGGATCGTGAAACGCTTCTTGCAGAGCCGCGCGGGCGCGCAGGGCGGCGGCAGCCGTCACGCCCCCGAGACGCAGCGCGAGGCACCGCAATTCACGCTCAGGACCCGCAAGGCCATCGCGCCCGATGACGCGGAACTGGCCGACAACCCCCGCGCGCGCTCGGCCCGGCTGCGCATCGGCATCCGCACCGACGCAGCCCCCGGCCTCTCGGACCCCGCCGCGCTCGGCCTGCCCATGCTGAAGGGAGAGAAATGATGCGCAGCCTGCTCCATGTTCTGACGGCGCTTGCCGTGATCGGCCTCGCCTTCTGGGCCTACCGCGAGAATTACCGCACCCAGGCCGCGATTGCAGAGGCCGAACGCCTGCAATCAGGCATCGCCGAGGCACGCCAGCGGCTTCGGATGCTCAACGCCGAATGGGCCTATCTCAACCGGCCCGACCGGCTGATGGATCTGGTCGAGATGAATTATGACCGGCTCGGCCTCATGCCGCTGCAACCGCACCAGTTCGGGCGCATCGATCAGGTGGCCTATCCGGCCCCGGCGGCGCTGATTCTCAACAATCCGGTCGATGTCTCCAACACCGAAGAGCAACTGCCATGATCCGCACGCCGCTGCGCCCGCTGGCGCGTATCCTCGAAGCGCGCCGCAAGGGCGAGAACCCCGACGCCATCGAGCGCGAGAATATCCGCCTGCGCCACGAGGAAATGCGCGACCGCGCGCGCCGCCGCGCCGAGGGGCGGCTTCTGGTGCTTGCGGGGCTGTTTTTCATCGGCTTCACCGCCGTGGGCGGCAAGATGGCGGTGCTGGCACAATCCGAACCCGCCGAGCCGCGCATCAGCAGCGAAGGCGCACAAATTCAGGCGCAGCGCGCCGATATCGTGGACCGGCAAGGCCGCGTTCTGGCAACCAACCTCGACACCTACAGCCTCTATGCCCAGCCGCATCAGATGGTGGACCCGGTGCGCGCCGCCGAAACGCTGGTGAAGATTTTCCCCGATCTCGACGGCGAGCGGCTCCTGCGCGATTTCACCGGCACGCGCAAGTTTCTCTGGATCCGCCGCACCCTCAGCCCCGAACAGAAGCAGGCGGTGCATGACATCGGCGAGCCGGGCTTGCTCTTTGGTCCGCGCGAGATGCGGCTTTACCCCAATGGGCGTCTGGCCGCGCATGTCATGGGCGGTGCCAGCTTTGGCCGCGAGGGCGTGCACGCCGCCGAGGTGGTGGGCGTCGCGGGGATCGAAAAGCAGCTTGACGAGCGCCTGCGCGACCCTGCCCGCGCGCATGAACCGCTGATCCTCTCGCTGGACCTCAGTGTGCAGGCGGCGATGGAGCGGGTCCTTTTGGGCGGCATGAAGATCATGAATGCCAAGGGTGCCGCCGGCATCCTGATGAACGCGCAATCGGGCGAGGTGATCGCCGTCGCCTCCTTGCCCGATTTCGATCCCAACAATCGCCCGCCCTTGCCCACGACGGGCAATCCCGATGACAGCCCGCTCTTCAACCGCGCGGTGCAGGGTGTCTACGAGCTTGGCTCGACCTTCAAGGTCTTCACGCTGGCGCAGGCGCTGGATCTGGGTCTGGTGACCCCCGCCACCGTCATCGACACGCGCAGCCCGATGCAATGGGGCAAGTTCCGCATCCGCGATTTCCGCAATTACGGCCCCGAACTCAGCGCGGAAAAGGTGTTGGTGAAGTCCTCCAACGTCGGCACCGCGCGCATCGCGCTCCAGATCGGCGGCGCGCGGCAAAAAACCTTTCTCGACGCGCTCGGCTTCATGCAGCCCTCGCCGCTCGAGATCAGCGAGGCATCGGGCAGCGGCCCGCTTTTGCCGAAAAACTGGTCGGAGTTGTCGACCATGACCATTTCCTACGGTCACGGCCTCTCGACCAGTCCGATGCACCTTGCCGCCGCTTATGCCACCATCGTCAACGGCGGGCGGCTTGTCACGCCGACACTATTGCGCGACCCGACCCGCACACCGGGGCCTCGCGTCATCTCCGAGGCGACATCGGCCGCCATGCGCGACATGATGCGCAAGGTGGTGAGCGAGGGCACGGCCAGCCTGGCCGAGGTGGAAGGCTATGCCGTGGGCGGCAAGACCGGCACCGCCGACAAACCCAAGGCCAGGGGCGGCGGCTATTACAAGGACAAGGTCATCGCCAGTTTCGCGGGCATGTTCCCCGCCGATGATCCGAAATACGTGCTCGTCGTCACGCTGGACGAGCCGGTGGAAACCTCCGGCAGCGAAGCGCGCCGCACCGCGGGCTGGACCGCCGTCCCCGTTGCCGCCGAAATCATCCGCCGCACCGCGCCGCTGTTGGGACTCAGACCCATGATTGAACACGCCGGAGTGCCTGTTATAAGGCCCGCATCTCAGTAAGGGCGGATGGCGCGCGTGGGGCAGATACGGACACTGACAGAGCTTGGCCTGACAGCGCAGGCCGGACGGCAGGCGCGCATCACCGGGCTTGCCACCGACAGCCGCGCGGTGCGCGAGGGGATGCTGTTCGCGGCGCTTCCGGGCACGCAGGTTCATGGCGCGCGCTTCATCGAGGCGGCGCTTGCGCAGGGTGCGGCGGCGATCCTCACCGATGCGACGGGCGCACGTCTTGCCGCCGACGCGCTCGGCTTGCATCAGGCCGCGCTTGTCGTGGCCGAGGACCCGCGCCAGACGCTCGCCTTTACCGCAGCCCTCTGGTTCGGCGCGCAACCCGAAACCATGGTGGCCGTGACCGGCACCAACGGCAAGACCTCGGTCGCCACCTTCACCCGCCAGATCTGGGAAGCGCTCGGGCTTGACGCGGTCAATCTCGGCACCACCGGGGTGGAAGGCGCGGTGCGCGCGCCGCTCTCCCACACCACCCCCGAGCCGATCACACTTCACCGCGTGCTGGCCGACTGCGCGGCGCAGGGCGTGACCCATGCCGCGATGGAGGCCTCCTCGCACGGTCTTGCGCAGGCGCGGCTGGACGGGGTGCGCCTCGTGGCGGCGGGGTTTACCAACATCACGCAGGACCATCTCGACTATCACCCCGATTTCGAGAGCTATTTTCAGGCCAAATCGGGCCTCTTCGCCCGCGTCCTGCCCGAGAGCGGCGTGGCGGTGATCAATATCGACGACCCCAATGGCGCGCGCATGGCCGAGATTGCCACCGACCGGGGGCAGGATCTTCTGACCGTCGGGCGCCGCGATGGCGCCGATCTGCACCTTCTCGCGCAACGCTTCGATGCCACCGGTCAGGTGATCCGGCTCGCGTGGGAGGACCGCATCCACCAGATACGCCTTGACCTCATCGGCGGGTTCCAGGCAGAAAACGTGGCGCTCGCGGCAGGGCTTGCCATCGGCGCGGGCGCGGACCCCGCGCGCGTGCTGGCGGAACTGTCGGGCATGACCACGGTGCGCGGGCGGATGCAACTGGCCGCGACGCGCGGCAATGGCGCGGCGGTCTTCGTCGATTATGCCCATACCCCCGATGCCGTCTCGACAGCCATCCGCGCGCTGCGCCCGCATGTCATGGGACGGCTTGTCGCCATCATCGGCGCGGGCGGCGATCGTGACCGGGGCAAGCGCCCGCTGATGGGACAGGCCGCCGCACAATTCGCCGATGCGGTGATCGTGACCGACGACAACCCCCGCTCCGAAGACCCGGCCACGATCCGCGCGGCGGTGCTCTCGGGCTGTCCCGGCGCGGCGGAAGTGGGCGACCGCGCCGAGGCGATCCTGCGCGGCGTCGATGCGCTCGGGCCCGGCGATGCGCTGCTCATTTGCGGCAAGGGGCACGAGACAGGGCAGGTTGTCGGGCAGGACGTGCTGCCCTTCGACGATGCCGAACAGGCCAGCCTGGCCGTCGCCGTGCTTGACGGGGGCGTGGCATGAGCCTCTGGACCGCAGCCGAGGCGGCGGCGGCCACAGGGGGCCGCGCGACGGGCGACTGGGCCGCTTTGGGCGTCTCCATCGACACGCGCACATTGCAGCGGGGCGATCTTTTCGTGGCGCTCAGCGCGGCACGCGACGGGCATGAATTCGTGGCGCAGGCGCTGGCGAGGGGGGCGGCGGCGGCGCTTGTCAGTCGCATCCCCGAAGGTGTCACCGCCGACGCGCCGCTCCTTCTGGTCGAGGATGTGCAAACCGCGCTCGAGGCATTGGGGCGCGCGGGCCGCGCACGGATGCGGGGCCGGATCATCGCCGTGACCGGTTCGGTGGGCAAGACCTCGACCAAGGAGATGCTGCGCGCGGTGCTCTCGCATCAGGGCCGCACCCATGCCGCCGAGGCCAGCTACAACAATCACTGGGGCGTGCCGCTGACGCTGGCGCGGATGCCCGAGGACACCGAGTTCGCCGTGATCGAGATCGGCATGAACCATCCCGGAGAAATCGCGCCGCTCTCGCGCATGGCGCGCCCGCATATCGCGGTGATCACCACGGTCGCCGCCGCCCATCTGGAGGCGTTCGAGAGCCTTGAGGGCATCGCGCGCGAGAAGGCCGCGATCTACGAGGGGCTGGAACCGGGCGGCGTGGCGCTGATGAATGCCGACATCGAGACCGCGCCGATCCTCCATGAGAGCGCCGCGCGCCATGCCGCGCGCGTGCTGGGCTTCGGCACGGCGCGGGCCGCGCATCACCGCCTGTTGTCGGTCGGTCTGCATGACGGAGCGACGGTGGCGCAGGCCCGCGCATGGCGCACGCCGCTGCTTTACAAGATCGGCGTGACGGGGCGGCATTTTGCCATGAACGGGCTGGCGGTGCTGGCAGTGGTGCGCGTGCTTGGCCTTGACCGGGCCGTGGCGATTGCCGATCTGGCGCGCTGGTCGCCCCCCGAGGGGCGCGGCACGCGCGAACGGCTGGTGCTCGATCTGGCCGCCGATGGCATGAGCATCGACCTCATCGACGACGCCTTCAACGCCAACCCCGAATCCATGGCCGCCGCCCTTGAGGTGCTGGCCGCGAGCACCCCGCGCCATGACGTGGGCCGCGTCTCGCAAGGGCGGCGCATTGCCATTCTGGGCGACATGCTGGAACTGGGCGAGACCGAGACGGCGCTCCACGCCGCGCTTGCCGCCCTGCCTGCGATGGCAGCGGTGGACGAGGTGCATTGCGTGGGCCCCCGGATGCGCGCCCTCTGGGAGGCGCTGCCCGAGCGCAAGCGCGGGCGTCACAGGGCCACCGCCGAGGACCTCGCGGCCGAGGCGCATCGCCTGATCGACGCGGGCGATGTGGTGCTGGTCAAAGGCTCCAAGGGGAGCAAGGTAAGCCTTGTCGTCGCGGCGCTGCGCCGCGCGGGCCGGGGCATGGAAGAGGAACGCGGGTAATGCTCTACTGGCTGACACTGTTCTCGGACGGGGGCGATATCTTCAACCTTTTCCGCTACATCACCTTTCGCGCGGGCGGCGCTTTCCTGACCGCGCTGGTCTTTGGCTTCATCTTCGGGCAACCGCTGATCAACGTGTTGCGCCGCCGTCAGGGCAAGGGCCAGCCGATCCGCGAGGATGGCCCCGCGACCCATTTCGCCAAGGCCGGCACGCCCACCATGGGCGGGCTCCTGATCGTCGGCGCGCTGGTCACCTCGACCCTCTTCTGGGCGCGGCTTGACAATCCCTATGTCTGGCTCGTGCTGTTCGTCACCCTCGGCTTTGCGATGATCGGCTTTGCCGACGATCTCGCCAAGGTCTCCAAGGGCAATGTGAAGGGCGTGCCGGGCCGCGTGCGCCTTGCCCTGGGCTTCGCCATCGCGCTCGTCGCAACGCTCTGGGCGGGGTATCACCACCCCGACGCGCTGCAAAATCAACTGGCCCTGCCGGTGTTCAAGGACGTGCTGCTGAACATGGGGGTTTTCTTCATTCCGTTTGCGATGTTCGTGATCGTGGGCGCGGCCAATGCCGTCAACCTCACCGACGGGCTGGATGGGTTGGCGATCATGCCGGTGATGATCGCCTCGGCCACGCTTGGCGTCATCGCCTATACGGTGGGGCGGACGGATTTTACCGAATATCTCGGCCTGCATTACGTGCCCGGAACAGGCGAGATCCTGATCTTCGTCGCGGGGCTGGTGGGCGGCGGTCTCGGCTTTCTGTGGTATAACGCCCCGCCTGCCGCCGTCTTCATGGGCGATACCGGCAGCCTGGCGCTTGGCGGCGCGCTCGGGGCCATCGCGGTGGCCACCAAGCACGAGCTGGTTCTCGGCATCGTCGGCGGGCTCTTCGTGGTCGAGGCGCTTTCGGTCATCATTCAGGTGCTCTATTTCAAGCGCACCGGCAAGCGCGTATTCCTGATGGCCCCCATCCACCACCATTACGAGAAAAAGGGCTGGGCCGAGCCGCAGATCGTCATCCGCTTCTGGATCATCGCGCTCATCCTGGCGATCATCGGGCTGGCGACGCTGAAACTGCGATAGGCGGCGCCGGTCCGGCCGTGTCGTGACACGCGAGGCTTTCGTCACACGCCCCGAGCGCGCACGCCGTCCGGTGCCTGTTACATCCCTCGCCGCCATGTGATTTGCGACCACAGGACCAAGCCATTAGGCAAGGCACGCTGGTCATCCGGCCAGCGACGCGAAACACCCGAGGGAACACCGATGGACGCACGGCTCCGCCTTACCCCGCAGGACCGGCTCGACGGTCTGGCGCTCTTGATCCTGCGGCTGGGGCTGGCGTGGTTCGTGTTCCTCTGGGCCGCGCACAAGATCATTACCCCCAAGCAATATCAGAGCCTTGCGCGGCATTTCGACGGGGTCGACGTGAGCCTGACACAGGTCTACACGATGGGGGGCCTGCAAATCGCGCTTTGCGGGCTCGTGGCGCTCGGGGTATTCCGCTATTTCAGCTATGGCAGTTTGCTCTTGATGCATTTTTTCACCGTCACCCGCCGCTGGGAGGGGTTTTTCGACCCCTTCGCGCTCAACGATCGCGGCTTTCCGGTGAACCGCAATCAGGTCATCGACCTTGCGGTGCTGGGTGCCTTCATCGCGCTCGTGCTGCTTGTCCGGCGCGACCATTTCAGCATCGGCGGCTGGCTGGCCCGCCACGACAGGGCGCGCTGGTGGATGTAATCCATACCGGGGCTTGACCCCGCGCGCGCGGTTGCCGACATGGGAGGGGCAACAGATGCGAGAGAGCCGATGCCCGATCCCAACCCCGCCGCGCTGACATTCCTGCAAACGCGCCGGTCGCGCCCGGCCAAGACGCTTGGCCTGCCGGTGCCCGACCGCGCGGCGCTTCTGCCGCTTCTGGTGGCGGCGCTGCGCGTGCCCGATCATGGCAAGCTGGAGCCCTGGCGCCTTGTCGTGCTGGAGCGCGGCGCGCTCGCGCGGCTGGCGGGGCTGGTGCCCGAGGTGGGCGCGCGGCTGGGGCGCGCGCCCGAGGAGACCGCCAAGCAGGAGGCGCAATTCGCCGAGGCGCATCTTGCCGTGGCGGTGATCGCGTCGCCGAAACCCTCAGGGAAGATCCCCGCCATCGAACAGACCTATTCGGCCGCCTGCGTGGCTTACGGCCTTCTGAGCGCGGCGCTGGCGGCGGGCTGGGGGGCGAACTGGCTGTCGGGCTGGGCCAGCCATGACCAGGGCTTTGGCGAGGCGGCGCTCGGGGTCGCAGAGCATGAGACCATCGTCGGTTTCATCCATATCGGCACCGAGACCGCCGCCCCCCCCGAACGGCCGCGCCCCGATCCCGAAGCGGTGATCACCTGGATGACAGAATGATTTTCCCGGCTTTCCTCAAGACGCTCGGCCAGACCGGCGACCCGCGCTTTCGCCGTGTGCTGCTGCTTGGTATCGGGCTGACACTGGCCCTGCTTTTTGCGGTCTATGCGGGCGTGCTCTGGCTCATTCAGGCGATGGTGGGCGACAGCACGGTGCTGCCGTTCATCGGCGAGGTGACATGGCTGGGCGACCTACTGAGCGGCGCGTCACTGCTGCTGATGATGATCCTTTCGGCCTTTCTCATGGTGCCGGTCGCCTCGGCCATCACCTCGATGTTTCTCGACGAGGTGGCGCAGGCGGTGGAGGATCGGCATTACCCCGCGCTGCCGCCCGCGCCCTCCGTGCCCTTCGGCGAGGCGCTCAAGGACACGGTGAATTTCCTTGGCGTCATCATCGGCGCGAACCTTCTCGCGCTCATCCTCTACGTGATCTTCACGCCGTTCGCTCTTTTCATCTTCTGGGGTCTGAACGGCTATCTTCTGGGGATGGAGTATTTCCAACTGGCCGCCATGCGCCGCGAGGGGCGCGAGGGGGCGCGTCAGTTGCGCAAGAAACACCGCCTGACGATCTGGGCGGCGGGGGTGCTCATGGCGATGCCGCTCTCGCTGCCCTTGGTGAACCTGGTGATCCCGGTGCTGGGGGCCGCGACCTTCACCCATATCTACCATGCTATCCGGCGGCAGGGCCCATCCGGTTGAACAGGTCGATATCGCGCACCGAGATCACGCCCGACAGGATCACCCAGGCCGCGATGGCCCAGAGCACGGCAGCGATCCCGGAGGTAATCCACGCCTTCTTGCGCAGGTGATGATGCTCCGGCGCACCGGCCTGCGTGCCGGGCACGATCCGGCCCAGATCGCCCTGCGTCTCTATGCGGATCGGCAGCACGATGAAAAACGTCAGGAACCAGATCACCACATAGAGCACGATGGCCGAGGTGACACCCATCAGACCTGCTCCAGTTCCACAAGGCACCCCTGAAAATCCTTGGGGTGCAGGAACAGAACCGGCTTGCCATGCGCCCCGATTTTCGGCTCGCCCGTGCCCAGAACCCGCGCGCCGCTGGTCAGAAGGTGGTCGCGCGCGGCGAGGATATCCTCGACCTCGTAGCAGACATGGTGAATGCCGCCCGAGGGGTTCTTGTCCAGAAACCCCTTGATCGGGCTCTCCTCGCCCAAGGGATAGAGCAGTTCGATCTTGGTATTGGGCAGGTCTATGAACACGACCGTGACCCCGTGGTCGGGTTCGTCCTGTGGCGCGCCGACCTTTGCGCCGAGCGCCTCACGATACTGCGCGCTTGCGGCCTCGAGATCGGGCACGGCGATGGCGACATGGTTGAGACGTCCGATCATGGGGCGCTTCCTTCTGGCTGGTCTGGGGGGGGTTATGGCGCGGGCGCGGGCCGCTTTCAAGCGGCAGGGCGCCGCAGAGGGCCATTAACCCCGCGTTCATCATGAGCGGGCAAGCTGGGGGCGTTCTCGTCCCGAAAGGAGCCCTGCGATGATCGACCCGGATACGCGCCCCCGCCCCTGCGCCACCCTGCCCGCCCGTCCCCTTCTGGGGCTGACGGTGCTGGTGGTGGAGGACAGCCGCTTTGCCTCCGAGGCGCTGCGCCTGATGTGCCTGCGCAGCGGCGCGCGCCTGCGCCGCGCCGACAGCCTGCGCGCGGCGCATCGGCATTTGCAGGTCTACCGTCCCTCGGTGATGATCGTCGATGCGGGATTGCCGGATGGCTCCGGCCTCGATCTCATCAGGACCATGAGCGCCGCGTGCCCGCGCATCTCGGTGATTCTCGCCATGAGCGGCGATGTCGGGCTTGGGGGCGCGGCGCGGCGCGCGGGCGCGGACGGGTTCCTGCCCAAGCCGATGGTGCGGCTGGCGGAATTCCAACAGGCGATGCTGCGCCACCTGCCGCCGGACCGCTGCCCGGTCGGGCCCTATGCGCTGTCACAGGAACGCATCACGCCCGATCGCCTTGCCTATCGCGACGACCTCGAGCATGTCCACGCGGTGCTGGCCGCCCGCCCCGGTGCGGCGGCGTTGTCCTATGCCGCGCAGTTCCTCATCGGCGTGGCGCAGGCGGCGGGCGATCCGGCGCTGGCACAGGCCGCAAGCGGCCTGACCGGGCACGGACCCGAGGCGGGGCTGGCGCATGTCATGGGCCTGATCGAGGCGCGGCTGGCCGAGCCGGTGGCGATCTGAGCCGCTTACGCCTGCGGCAGCACCCGCAGGCCAAGCTCCATGAGTTGCTCGGGCGTGGGATCGGAGGGCGCGTTCATCATCAGATCCTCGGCGCGCTGGTTCATCGGGAACATGATCACCTCGCGGATGTTCGATGTGCCCGCCAGCAGCATCACGATGCGGTCGATCCCCGCCGCACAGCCGCCATGAGGCGGCGCGCCATACTGGAACGCGCCCACCATGCCGCCGAACCGCTTGCGCACCTCTTCCTCGCCATAGCCCGCCAACTCGAACGCCTTGAACATGATCTCGGGGCGGTGGTTGCGGATCGCGCCAGAGACCAATTCATACCCGTTACAGGCAAGGTCGTACTGATAGCCCAGCACGCCCAGCGGATCGCCGTCGAGGGCGTCGCGCCCGCCCTGCGGCATGGAAAACGGGTTGTGGCTGAAATCGACGCGGCCGCTTTCGTCGTCGCGCTCATACATCGGGAAATCGACGATCCAGGCAAAGGCAAAGCGGTCCTGATCGCTCAGCCCCAATTCATCGCCGATCACCGTGCGCGCCTTGCCCGCCACCCGCTCGAACGCCTGCGGCTTGCCGCCAAGGAAGAAGGCAGCATCGCCGACGCCAAGGCCAAGCTGCTGGCGAATGGCCTCGGTCCGCTCGGGGCCGATATTCTTGGCGAGGGGGCCTGCGGCTTCCATCGCGCCGTCGGCTTCGCGCCAGAAGATATACCCCATCCCCGGCAGGCCCTCTTTCTGGGCAAAGGCGTTCATGCGGTCGCAGAACTTGCGGCTGCCGCCCGTGGGCGCGGGGATGGCGCGGATCTCGGTGCCGTCCTGCTCCAGCAATTTTGCGAAGATGGCAAAACCTGATCCCCGGAAATGCTCGGACACGTCCTGCATCTCGATCGGGTTGCGCAGGTCGGGCTTGTCGGTGCCGTATTTGAGGAGCGCCTCGGCATAGGGGATCTGCGGCCAGTCCCCGGGCGCATCGACCCGCGCGCCGCCGCCGAATTCCTGAAACACGCCCGCGATCACCGGGGCTATGGTGTCGAACACGTCCTGCTGCTCGACAAAGCTCATTTCCATGTCAAGCTGGTAGAAATCGGTGGGCGAGCGGTCGGCGCGGGGGTCCTCGTCGCGGAAACAGGGCGCGACCTGGAAAT
Organism: Roseovarius sp. MBR-79; assembly: GCF_053628555.1. Classification (NCBI taxonomy): domain Bacteria; kingdom Pseudomonadati; phylum Pseudomonadota; class Alphaproteobacteria; order Rhodobacterales; family Roseobacteraceae; genus Roseovarius; species Roseovarius sp. MBR-79. The sequence continues at coordinate 84,960 of NZ_JBRJGP010000013.1, forward strand.
ATTTATCAAACCCCGAGACCATGATGAGCTGCTTGAACTGCTGCGGGGCCTGCGGCAGGGCGTAGAACTTGCCCGGATGCAGGCGCGAGGGGACGAGGAAATCGCGCGCGCCCTCAGGCGAAGAGGCGGTGATGATCGGCGTCTGGAACTCGCGGAACCCCTTGTCCCACATGCGCCGCCGGATCGAGGCCACCACGTCCGAGCGCAGCACCATGTTGCGCTGCATCCCCTCGCGGCGCAGATCGAGGTAGCGGTAGCGCAGGCGCGTTTCCTCGGGGTATTCCTGATCGCCAAAGACCTGAAGCGGCAATTCGGACGCCGCGCCGAGGATTTCCATGTCGCGGATATAAACCTCGACCTCGCCGGTGGGGAGTTTCGCGTTCACAAGGCTCGCATCGCGCGCCTTCACCTCGCCGTCGATGCGCACGCAATATTCGGCGCGCAAGCCGTCCACGGCCTTGAAAACCGGGCTGTCAGAGTCGCACAGCACCTGCGTTACGCCATAGTGATCGCGCAGGTCGATGAAGAGAACCCCGCCGTGATCGCGGATGCGGTGGACCCATCCGGCAAGGCGGACAGTCTCGCCAACATGGGATTTCCTCAGATCGGCGCAGGAATGGCTGCGATATGCGTGCATTTTGGCTCTCCGGGGCCGGGAACGGCGCGGTTCGGGGTTTGTCTCGGGTCCGGGCCGATACACATGGGCGGCGCGGCAAAGTCAAGCCGGGACCGGACCCCGCGAAAGGGGAATCGTGTTTGGGAAACGGTGACGGCACGGCAGGGCGACCTCGATTTTGATAGGCAATCCCGATAGGGAGGCCTGCGTTGGGGCGGCCATCCCGTCGCGCTCGGGGCAAGCCAGTGGGCGACGCGGCGACGGTGCACCCCCATCCGCGACGGCCTTCTCCCTGCACACCGCTTGCCCGGGCGCTTGCGCCGCCATGCCAGCTGGGGCAAGACTGATCGCGGATTTGTCGAAAGGCCGCCCATGACCAACAGGATCGCGCTTGCGCTCGGTGCCATGCTCGTTCTCGCGCTCGGTTATGACATGGCGCAAAACGACATGGCCGGCGCGCTTTTTGTCGCGCGCAAGCTCCTCGATCTGATCGACTGGCTGGCCTTCTGGCGCTGATCACTTTCGTTTTACGGCGGATTGACAGAGTTGCGTTTTCGCGTATGTTCGCATCAAAAAGTTAGCGCTAACATCCAGAGGAAGCCACGCAATGACAACGACCCTCGCCATCAACGGTTTCGGACGGATCGGGCGGAACGTGCTGCGCGCGCTGGTGGAATCGGGGCGCACCGATCTGCGGATCATCGCCATCAACGATCTCGGCCCGGTCGAGACCAACGCGCACCTTCTGGAATTCGACAGTGTCCACGGCCGCTTTCCCGGCCTCGTCAAGGTGGACGGCGACACCATCGACGCAGGGGCCGGTCCGATCCGGGTGACGGCGCTGCGCGAGCCCGAGGCGCTGCCCTGGAGCGATGTGGATATCGTGCTGGAATGCACCGGTATCTTCACCGAGCGCGACGCCGCCGCGCGTCATCTCCGGAACGGCGCGCGCCGGGTGCTTGTCTCGGCCCCGGCCAGGAACGCCGACCGCACCGTGGTTTACGGCGTGAACCACGCCGACCTGACATCCGACGACATCATCGTCTCGAACGCGTCCTGCACCACCAACTGCCTCGCCCCCGTGGCCAAGGTGCTGCATGAGGTGGTCGGCATCACGCGCGGCTTCATGACCACGATCCACAGCTATACCGGCGATCAGCCGACGCTCGACACCATGCATCGTGACCTCTATCGCGCGCGGGCCGCGGGCCTCAACATCATCCCCACCACAACCGGGGCCGCGCGCGCCGTGGGTCTTGTCTTGCCGGACCTCGCGGGCCGTCTCGACGGCACAGCCATCCGCGTGCCCACCCCGAACGTGAGCGCCGTCGATCTGACCTTCGAGGCCGCACGGGACACAAGCGCCGAGGAAATCAACGCCGCCATCGCAGAGGCCGCCACCGGCCCGCTCAGGGGCATTCTTGACGTGACGGGCCGCGAACTGGTGTCATCGGATTTCAACCACAACCCGATGAGCGCGGTTTTCGCCACCGACCAGACCCGCGTGATGGACGGCCATCTGGTCCGGGTTCTGGCCTGGTATGACAACGAATGGGGGTTTTCCAACCGGATGCTGGACGTGGCCGCAGCCATGGCGGGCGCGGACTGACCCTCAGCCGAATTTCCCGGCCAGCGCCGCCTTGACCAGGGGGGTCACGAATTTCGACACATCCCCGTCCAACCGCGCGATTTCCTTGACCAGCTTCGACGCGATCGCCTGATGGCCTGCGTCCGCCATGAGAAATACCGTCTCGACGGTGTTGTCGAGCGCGCGGTTCATGCCGACCATCTGGAATTCATACTCGAAATCCGCCACCGCGCGCAGGCCGCGAATGATGATCTGCGCACCGACATCATGGGCGCAGTGAATCAACAGGTTCTCGAACGGATGGGCCACGATCTCGGTGCCGGTGAGCTTCGACAGCCCCACACATTCCGCCTCGATCATCGCCACCCGCTCTTCGAGCGAGAAGAGCGGCCCCTTGTCGCGATTGATGGCCACGCCGATCACCAGCCGGTCCACCAGCATCGCCGCGCGCCGAATTATGTCGATGTGACCCAGGGTTATCGGGTCGAAAGTGCCGGGATAGAGGGCGATGCGCATGAGGCGGCTCCGTTCTTGCAGTCGTGTGGCACGCAACAAGATTGCGCGCGCCGATGCAAGCCCCTCAGTAGCCCATGATCATGCCTTCGAGCGCGTTTTTCTCCATCGACAGCTCTTCCAGCCGCGCCTTGACCACGTCGCCGATGGTCACGATGCCCACAAGGCGGCCCTCCTCGACCACCGGCATATGCCGGAAACGGCCATCGGTCATGCGGGTCAGCACCGCGTCGGATGTGTCCTGCCGCGAGCAGCAGACCGGGTTGCGCGTCATCATCTCGCTCACCGTTTCCTTGAGACAGCCCGCACCACGCACCGCCAGCGCCCGCACGATATCGCGCTCCGACAGGATGCCGTCAGGCCGCTCGCCATCGGCGGACACGACCACCCCGCCGATCCGGCGCTCGGCAAGAATGCTGGCAGCCTCCGAGACAAGGGTTTCGGGGGTAACGGTGATCACGCCGCTATCGCCTTTGGATTTCAGAATCTGGTGAACGAGCATGTCGGGACCCTTCCGAAACAAAATGTCGATAACACTAGCGTGATCGACAATAAAATTCCTGTCAAGTCTCGGCCTCCAGTCGCGCAACTTCCGCGCGCAGCCCCTCGACAAGGGCGGTCGCAAAACGGTTCTGCCGCTCCAGCCGCCGGTCATCGGCATGGCGCACGAGGTAAAAGCTGCGCGTGAGCGAAAGCTGATCGGGCAGAACCCTGGTCGCGCGCAGCCAGGGCAACGAAAAATCGTGCAGAACCCCGATCCCCGCCCCCTGCCGCACGAGGTTGAGCTGAACAGCGACCGAATTGGACGCCAGATCCACCCGGCCAATCCCCGCCTCGCTCAGATAATCCAATTCGCGGTCGAAGATCATGTCCTGGATATAGCCGACGATGCGGTGGCCATGCAGGTCCTCGAGCCGGGTGATCGGCGGATGCGCGCGCAGATAGGCGCGCGAGGCCGCCAGATGAAGCCGGTAATCGGTGATCTTCTGCACCGTGAGGCGGCCCGCCGTCGGCGGGCTGACGGCGATGACCATATCCGCCTCGCGCCGCGTCAGGTTGAAGACGCGCGGCAATGCGACGATCTGGATTTCAAGATCCGGGTTCTCCTTGCCGATGGCCGCGCAGACCTGGGGCAGCAGGTAATTGGCGCAGCCATCCGGCGCACCGATCCGGATTTGCCCCGAGAGCCCCCCCGCCTGCCCGCCCAGCTCGGTCGCCGCCTCCTCCATCGCCTGTTCGGCGCGGATCGCGTGGGCCATGAGCCGCGCGCCCGCCTCGCTCAGCGCATAGCCGGTGGGGGATTTGGCGAAAAGCGGTGCGCCAAGGTCTTCCTCAAGCCGGGCGACGCGGCGGCCCACCGTGGCCGGGTCGATCCGCAGCACACGGCCCGCGCCCGACAGGCTTTCCTCGCGCGCGACAGCAAGGAATATGCGGATATCGTCCCAATGCGGCATCATCCCCGCCCCCTTTTGCAGAATTGCAAATCCATAATGGAATCTTGCCTCTTTTTCATCGAGTTTTGCAAGGCTAGGCTTCGCGCGACTTCAGAGGAGGATCCCAGATGCAAGAGCTGACCCATTATATCAACGGTGCCCATGTCAAAGGCACGTCGGGGCGCTATTCGGACGTATTCAACCCCGCCACCGGCGAGGTGCAGGCGCGCTGCCCGCTGGCGTCACCTGCGGAAATGGCGCAGGCCGTTGCCGCAGCCGAGGCCGCGCAACCGGCATGGGCCGCCACCAACCCGCAGCGCCGGGCGCGGGTGATGATGGAATTCGTGCGCCTGCTCAACCGCGACATGGACAAGCTGGCCGAAGCGCTCAGCCGCGAGCATGGCAAGACCTTCCCCGACGCCAAGGGCGATGTGCAGCGCGGGCTTGAGGTGGTCGAATACTGCATCGGCGCGCCGCAACTGCTCAAGGGCGAGTTCACCGATGGCGCGGGCCCCGGCATCGACATCTATTCCATGCGCCAGCCGCTTGGCGTGACAGCCGGGATCACCCCGTTCAACTTCCCGGCCATGATCCCGATGTGGATGTTCGCGCCCGCGCTCGCCTGCGGCAACGCCTTCATCCTGAAACCCTCCGAGCGTGACCCCTCGGTGCCCCTGATGCTGGCCGAACTGATGGAGGAGGCGGGCCTGCCCAAGGGCGTGCTTCAGGTCGTCAATGGCGACAAGGTGGCGGTCGATGCGATCCTCGATGACCCGGTAATCCAGTCGATCGGCTTCGTGGGCTCCACGCCGATTGCCGAATATATCTACGGGCGGGGCTGCACCAACGGCAAGCGCGTGCAGTGCTTTGGCGGTGCCAAGAACCACATGATCGTGATGCCCGACGCCGACATGGATCAGGCCGCCGATGCGCTGATCGGGGCCGGCTATGGCGCGGCAGGCGAACGCTGCATGGCGATCTCCGTGGCCGTGCCGGTGGGCGACGAAACCGCTGACCGGCTGATCGCGAAGCTGGTGCCGCGCATCGAAAAGCTGAAAGTGGGGCCTTATACCGCCGGCAATGACGTGGATTACGGCCCCGTGGTGACGGCAGAGGCCAAGCAGCGCATCCTCGGGCTGGTGGAATCCGGCATCGCGCAGGGTGCCGAATTGGTGGTGGATGGCCGCGATTTCAAATTGCAGGGCTACGAGGATGGGTTCTTTGTCGGGCCGCACCTTTTTGACCGCGTGACGCCGGAGATGGACATCTACCGGCAGGAAATCTTCGGCCCCGTGCTCTCGACCGTGCGCGCGGGCAGCTATGAGGAGGCCGTGAAACTGGCGATGGACCACGAATACGGCAACGGCACCGCGATCTTTACCCGTGACGGCGACGCCGCGCGCGATTTCGCCAGCCGTATCAATGTCGGCATGGTCGGCATCAACGTGCCCATCCCGGTGCCGCTGGCCTATCACACCTTCGGCGGCTGGAAGAAATCGGGCTTTGGCGATCTCAACCAGCACGGGCCGGACGCGTTCAAGTTCTACACCCGCACCAAGACCGTGACGGCGCGCTGGCCGTCGGGGATCAAGGAAGGCGGCGAGTTCAACTTCAAGGCGATGGACTGAGCCGGACGGGACAGGAACGGGGGGCCAGCCCCCCGTGACCCCCCGGGATATTTCCGGCCAGAAGAAACCGGTATGCGCCGGTTTTTTCTTGGCAGCCTCCCTAGTGCGGTGTTTTTTGGGACCACTGACCACGGAGGCGGCCCATGGCGATCACGGCACCGGAGTTCACCATCGGGATCGAGGAGGAATACCTTCTTGTCGATCTTGACAGTCTTGCGCTCGCCCCCGCGCCAGAGGCGCTGATGCGGGCCTGCGCGCAGGAGTTGGAGGGGCAGGTCAGCCCCGAATTCCTGAATTGCCAGATCGAGATCGGCACCAAGCCCTGTGCGACCGTGGCCGAGGCGCGCGAGGACCTGCGCCGGCTGCGCCGCGCCGTGGCCCGGCACGCCAAGGCACACAACCTCGCCCCCATCGCGGCGTCGTGCCATCCGTTCTCGGACTGGCGCGCGCAATCGCATACCGACAAGCAGCGCTATAACGACCTGTCGCACGATCTGGCGGGCGTGGTGCGGCGGATGCTGATTTGCGGGATGCATGTGCATGTGGGGATCGAGCCGCCCGACCGGCGCATCGACCTGATGAACCAGTTCAATTATTTCCTGCCGCATCTTCTGGCGCTGTCGTGCTCCTCGCCCTATTGGCAGGGGCAGGATACCGGGCTCGCAAGCTACCGGCTCACCGTCTTCGACAACCTGCCGCGCACCGGCCCTCCCCCCCGGATGGAAAGCTTTGGAAGTTTCGAGCGCTCGGTTCAGGCGCTCGTGGATCTGGGCGTGATCGAGGATGCCAGCAAGATCTGGTGGGACCTGCGCCCCTCCTCGCGCTTTCCCACCATCGAGTCGCGCATCTGCGACGTGCAGCCCCGGCTGGAGGATGCGCTGACGCTGGCGGCGCTCACGCAGGCACTGGCGCGGATGCTGTGGCGGCTGGCGCTGAAAAACCAGCGCTGGCGCATCTACGACGCATTCCTCGTTTCGGAAAACCGCTGGCGCGCGCAGCGCTACGGGACGACCCATGGGCTGATCGATTTCGGTCGCGGCGAGATCGTGGAGATGGCCGTTCTGGTCGAGGAAATCCTGGAGCTGATCGCCGAGGATGCGGAATTTTTCGGCTCAACCTTCGAGGTCGAGGCCGCGCGCGACATCCTTGACCGCGGCACCAGCGCGGAGAGACAGCGCGCGGTCTTTGCCGCCGCCCGCGACACCGGCCAGACCGAGGCGGAGGCGCTGCAATCGGTGGTGCGCCACCTGATCGAGGAATACCACGCCGATTGCGAAGGCTGAGCGCCCTCAGCGCACCGTCACATTGGCCGCGCTTTCGGGCAGTTCCTCGTCAAAGCAGCGCTGGTAGAACTCGGCCACGGTCTGACGCTCCAGCTCGTCGCATTTGTTGAGGAAGGTCAGCCGGAAGGCGTAGCCGACATTGCGGAAGATCGTGGCGTTCTGCGCCCATGCGATCACGGTGCGCGGGCTCATCACGGTCGAAAGCTCGCCATTCATGAAGGCGGTGCGCGAGAGATCGGCGACCGTCACCATGCGGCTGATGGTCTTGCGCCCTTCGGCGGTGTTGTAGAGCGGGTTCTTGGCCAGAACGATGGCGGTTTCGGCGTCATGGCTGAGATAGTTGAGCGTGGCCACGAGGCTCCAGCGGTCCATCTGGCCCTGGTTGATCTGTTGGGTGCCGTGATAGAGGCCGGTGGTGTCGCCCAGACCAACCGTATTGGCGGTCGCAAAGAGGCGAAAGAACGGGTTCGGCGTGATCACCTCGTTCTGATCGAGCAGCGTCAGCTTGCCGTCGGCCTCAAGCACGCGCTGGATGACGAACATCACATCGGCGCGGCCCGCGTCGTATTCGTCAAAGACAATAGCGGTGGGATTGCGCAGCGCCCAGGGCAGGATGCCCTCGTGAAACTCGGTCACCTGCACCCCGTCGCGCAGCTTGATCGCGTCCTTGCCGATGAGGTCGATCCGGCTGATATGGCTGTCGAGGTTGACGCGCACGCAGGGCCAGTTGAGGCGCGCCGCCACCTGCTCGATATGGGTGGATTTGCCGGTGCCGTGATAGCCCTGGATCATCACCCGGCGGTTGTGGGAAAATCCCGCGAGGATGGCCAGCGTCGTGTCAGGGTCGAACTTGTAGGTCGAATCGAATTCCGGCACCCGCTCCGTGCGCTCGGGGAAGCCCTTGACGATCATGTCGGTGTCGATGCCGAATGTTTCGCGGACGGAGATTTCCTCGGTCGGTTTCGCATTGATGTCGATGGTGCCGTCCGCCATGTCGCCCTGGTCCTTCAGATCGCGTGGTTTTGTCTGTGCCGTGGTGCAACATATCGCGGGCAAGGGCAAGGGGAAGGGGCGCGCCCTAGTCCGCAAGCACCGCGATCTCGCCAAGCGCCTCGGCATCCACGATCCGCACCTGCCCGCGTGCCAGCGCCACGATCCCGCGCCGCGCCAGCGCATCGAGCCTGCGCGAGACCACCTCGCGGGCGGTGCCGATCATCACCGCCAGTTCGGCATGGGTAGCGGCAACCACGCCGCCCTTTGCGCGCGCCAGAAGACAGGCGGCAAGCCGCGTCTCGACCCGCTGGAACGCCACCCGGTCAAGCAAGTGCATCATGGATTGCAGCCGCGCAGCGAAGGCAGCGAAGACGAAGCCGCGAAAGGCCGGGGCCTCGTCCATCAGGCGCAGGAACAGATCGCGCGGCACCAGAACGATTTCCGAGGCTTCGCGCGCCACCGCCTCGCCGGAATAGTCCTCGCCGCCCATCAGGCCGAGGGTGGATTGCACGCAGCTTTGCCCCGGCACCACCTCGTAGAGCAGGATCTCGCGGCCCGAGAGCCCCGTGAGATAGACATCGACCCGGCCCCGGAGCACAATCACGAATCCCTTTACCGTCTCGCCGGGGCGAAAGAGCACCGCGCCCTCGGGCACCTCCATAGGGCTGAGCCGGTCAAGCGCCGCCGCCACCGCGCCCTCGACCGGCGACAGCCCCGTGGCGCGCGCCCGCCAGCCCATCAGCCGCGTCCGCGAGCCTCGAATCGCGGCAGCATGGCCGAGAAATCGCGGCCCTTGCCGCCCTCAGCCTCGACGAATTGCGCATAAAGATCGCAGGCCGCGCGGCCCATCGGCGTGTCGGCATCGGCGGCCTCGGCCGCTTGCTGCGACAGGCGCAGGTCCTTGAGCATCAGGTCGGCGGCGAAGCCGGGGGTGTAGCCGTTATCGGCGGGCGATTTGGGGCCGACGCCCGGCGCGGGGCAATAGGCGTTCATCGACCAGCTATAGCCCGAGGAGGTCGAGACCACGTCGAACATCGCCTGCCGGTCAAGGCCCAGCTTGTCAGCGAGTGCGAAGGCCTCGCAAGTGGCGATCATGGTCACGCCGAGGATCATGTTGTTGCAGATCTTGGCCGCCTGCCCATTGCCGGACGGGCCGCAATGAACCGCCTTTTGTCCCATTATGTCAAAGAGTTCCGAGGCGATCTTGAAGCCCGCCTCGTCACCCCCCACCATGAAGGTGAGCGTGCCCGCCGCCGCCCCGCCGACGCCGCCCGAGACCGGCGCATCGAGCGCGTGATGCCCTGCCGCCACCGCCTCTGCGGCCACGTCGCGGGCCGATTGCACATCGACGGTGGAGCAATCGAGCAGCACCGCGCCCGTGTCCATCGCCGGGATCACCTCGGACGCCACGCGGCGCAGGATGTCACCATTTGGCAGCATGGTGATGACCACCGCCGCGCCCTTGGCGGCCTCGGCGGCACTCGCGGCGGCGCTGACGCCCTCGGGCATGGGAGCGGCGAGATCAAAACCTGCCACCTCGTGCCCGGCCTTGGCGAGATTGGCCGCCATCGGCGCGCCCATATTGCCCAGCCCGATGAATCCGATCTTCATTGTGTTTACTCCTCCAGTGTCAGGGCGTCCTTGCCCAAAGGCATCAGCATCTGCGAGACCGCATAGCCCGGCAGGCTGTCAAGCGCATGTTTCCATTGTGGTTTGCGATCCTTGTCGATGATCGCGGCGCGAATCCCTTCCAGAAAATCGCCCTGCTCCATGGCCCGCCAGGTGAACCGGTATTCAAGGCCAAGGGCGCGCGCGATATCCGCCGACGGGCCGCGCAGACGGTGGATCATCTCGACCGCGCAGGCCATCGAGAGGGGGGAGTTGCGCGCCAGTGTCTTGAGCGTGTCGCGGGCGAAATCACTGTCTGCGGCGCGCAGGGAATTGACGATGTCGTGCAACGTCTCACCGCCGAAATGCGCGTCTACCTGGGACCGGAGCGTGCTCAGCCCGCCTTGCGGCGGGGCCTCGCTCAGTTCGGATATGGCCTCGGTCGTGCCGGTTTCCAGAAGGCGTCCGGTCAGGTCCGGCCACTTCAAGTTATGGATGTAAACATCTGCAAAACCTGTAAGTATTGCATCCGCAGCCCCCATCCGCGTGCCGGTCATGCCCAGGTATTCCCCCAGCCGCCCCGGCGCCCGCGCGAGAAGCAGCGAGCCGCCCACATCCGGCACGAGGCCGATGCCGCATTCGGGCATGGCGATCTGCGTGCTCTCGCAGACCACCCGGTGCGAGCCGTGGCAGGAGACGCCCACGCCGCCGCCCATGACGAACCCCTGCATCAGCGCCACATAGGGTTTCGGATAGCGCGCGATTTTCGCATTGAGCCGGTATTCATCCGCCCAGAACCGCCGCCCATAGGCGAAATCACCCGCGCGGCCCGTATCGTAGAGCTGCTGGATATCGCCGCCCGCGCAGAACGCGCGATCCCCCTCGGCGTCGATCAGCACAAGCGCCACACCCTCGTCGTCGCGCCAGTCGTCAAGCGCCGCCTCGATGGCCATGGCCATGTCATAACTCAGCGCATTCAAGGCCTTGGGCCGCGTCAGCGTGATCCGCCCCGCGCGCCCCTCCTTGCGGATATGGATATCGCCGCTCATCACGCGCTCAGCATCTGCCGCGCCACGATGAGGCGCATGATCTCGTTGGTGCCCTCGAGGATTTCATGCACGCGCAGATCGCGCACCAGCTTCTCGATCCCGTAATCGGCCAGATACCCGTAACCGCCATGCAGTTGCAGGCACTGGTTGACGATGCGTGATCCGGCCTCGGTCACGAATTTCTTGGCCATGGCGCAGAACTTGGTGGCGTCGGGCGCGTCGGTGTCGAGCTTCCACGCCGCCTGCCGCAGAAAGGTGCGCGCCGCCTGAAGCTCGATCTCCATATCCGCCAGCCGGAATTGCAGCGCCTGAAACTGGTCGATGGATTTGCCGAACGCGCGGCGCTCGGCCATGTAGGCCAGCGTCATGTCGATGGCCTGCTGCGCCGCGCCAAGCGAGCAGGCCGCGATGTTGAGCCGTCCGCCATCCAGCCCGTTCATTGCATATGTGAAACCTTTCCCCTCTTCACCCACCAAATTCGCCGCTGAAATGTTGCAATTGTCAAACTGCACCTGACGGGTCGGCTGCGCCCTCCAGCCCATCTTGTCCTCCAGACCACCAAAACTCAGCCCCGGCGTGCCATCCTCGACATAGACGGTCGAGATGCCCTTGGGCCCGTCGCCACCGGTGCGCACCATGACCACATAGGCGTCCGAATAGCCGCCCCCCGAGATGAAAGCCTTGGTGCCGTTGAGGGTGTATCCCTCGTTGGTGCGCTCGGCGCGGGTGCGCAGCGCGGCGGCGTCCGAACCCGATCCCGGCTCGGTCAGGCAATAGGCGAGCACGGTTTCCATGGTCATCGCCTTGGGCAGCATACGCGCCTTCATCTCGGGGCTGGCGAATTTGTCGATCATCTTGGCGCACATGTTGTGGATCGACAGGAACGCCGCCACCGCCGGGCAAGCCATGGAAAGCGCCTCGAAGACAAGCGTCGCGTCAAGCCGCGTGAGGCCCGAACCGCCCGCCTCCTCGCTCACGTAAAGCCCGCCGAATCCAAGCGCGCCGATCTCTGGCCACAGCTCTTTCGGGATGGTGCCCGCCGTTTCCCATGCGCGGGCGTGGGGCGCGATCCGCTCCTGGCCAAAGGCGTGGGCCATGTCGAACATGGCGGTCTGTTCCTCGCTGAGGGCAAAATCCATCGGTGGCTCCTGGTCGTTGAATTGAACGCTTGTTAATTTCCAATTCTTGCGGGAATGTTGCAAGGGGATATGTCGCCAACCCTGAAGCCTGACCGTAGCGTGACAGCGAAGCTTGAACAAGTTTACAGGCTGTCTGGTATCTACGAACTTCATCAAAACCGGATGCGACACGCTGTTCGGTCATGCGCGCTCTGTGCGCCGAACGAAGATCCGCGCAGGCCCTGGCCCGACGCGTGCACGGCACCCATGGGGTCAGCCAAACCGTTCCGGTTTCGAAAGGGAGAGAATGGTGCGGTCGAGACGCATTGAATTTCTATATCTTGCTGTCCCACCATATCTCTTAATTGAATTTTATCAGATACTTAAAGTAATTTCTGTTCATCATAACGTTGCAACTTGTTCCACGCTATCCCATTTGTAGGGGTGGATAAGATGGTGGACAAGATGACCCGTGCCTTGAACAAGCTTTCCGCTGCTTTCGTGCGCACAGCGCCAATCGGCAAGCACTCCGATGGAGGTGGGCTATGGCTTCACCAGCGCAGCGATGGAGGCGCGCAGTGGTTTCTCAGGATCACAGTGCATAGCAGGCGTCGGGAAATGGGGCTTGGCCCATTGTCCACTGTGACACTCAAGCAAGCCAGGAGCGATGCCGAGAAGTGGCGCGCTATCGCCCGTCAAGGGAAAGACCCGATCAAGGAGCGCGAGAAGGAGCGGCGGCAACAAGAACGTAACTGCTCCATCCCGGATGATCACGTTTCTCCTCGGCGATCCGCCCTCTTCATGGCAAGATCGGTCCTGAGAGACATTTGGACGGAGGCGCGGACAT
>NZ_JBRJGP010000014.1:0-94823 GCF_053628555.1 Roseovarius sp. MBR-79
GGTCCCAACATTGCTCAATTCTCCCGCTGGTCAGAAGAAGTGAATCAGCAACTTACGCTTCGATCAAGCACGAGTTTTTCAACAAAATAGGCCAACAGCCGCCCCCCCGCACAGCACCGGGCACCTTTTCTACCAGGTGCCGAACACGCCCGCCTGCACGTCCCGCCCGGCGGCTCAGCCGCGCCCGCCAAGCCCCTTGGCCAGACGCAGCAGTTTCTTGCCGGTATGGGTGCCAAGGCGCGAAATACGCTGCGCCTGAAGCGCGAGCGGGTCCGAGCGCACCCAGTTCACCTGCACCATGCGCCGCTCGCCGTCAAAGCGCTTGTAGCCGTGATAGCTGTTGTTCGACCGCTTGAACCCCAGAAGCGTGCCGCCGATCGGCGTCACCTCGGCCACGTAATCCTCGATGTCATGCTTGCTGCGCAGCATCCGCAGCTTGCCGCCCTCCTGATGCCATTCGGGGTTGAAGTAGAGCAGCACGGTCATGATCTTGGACCAGTGATCGGTGTGGATATTGCCGTCGCTCGGCTCCGACAGCTTGCGCACGGTGATGGTCTTGGTGGTCTGGCTCAGGTCGATGTCGAACTTGCGCGAGATCATCCGCTCGAATTCGGGGCAGTCGAGATCCTCGAGGATCTGCGCGAAGAGCGGGCCGTAGGTCAGGCTCTCGGGCTTGAAGTTGGCGGGCCGGTCGATATGCGGGTAATCCGCGTTCACCCGCTCCAGCATGTCCGCCGGGATCACGTCCTTGGCGACCATGAAGCTGAACGGTTCGGTGGTGAGCGGGGCCTTGTCGACGGCATCGAAATTCAGGAGTTTGGTTGCTGTGGTGGTCATGTCTGCATCTTTCTTTCGATGAAGGAACAGGGGGCGGGCAGGGGCGGGCCCTCAGGTCGGGGCAGGCTGCGGCGCGGGGGCCGCCTTGGCATAACGCTGAAGCACAACATAATCATCGACCGAGTCGACGTCCACCGAGGCGTGCGCATAGGGCAGCACGACCACGCCGATGCGCAGCCCCGCCTTGCGCGACAAAAGCGCCAGCGCGCGGTCGAGCGTGAGCCAGCCCATCCGGTAGCGCAGCACCGCAAGCACGCCCAGCATGCGGATCACCACCAGCGGCTTCTTGCGCTCGCGCTCGATCCTTCGCCAGAAATCGGCCATGCGGCGGCCATCGGCGGTGAGGAAGGCAAAGAGGTTGCAGCCGCAATATTGCCCGTCGGCAAAGCGCAGCACGGTTTTCTTGAGGTCGGGATAGGCCCCACGCACCAGATCGTAGGGCGCGAGCCCCACCACCACGTCACAGCCAGAGCGCGCCGCGTCGCGGCAGAAATGATCGACGATCTCGCTCGTGAGCAGCGGATGATCGGCGGTGGTGATCATCACCTTTTGGCCCTCGGGAAAACCGGTGAGCATCGCATAGGCGCTGGTCGAGGGGCTGGGTCCCGGCGCGGTCCAATCCACGCGCCCCGCCTCGATCAGCCCCGAGAGCACGTCCGAGCCGGTCACGACCGCCTCCGCCGGGCCGCTCAGATGCACCGAGGCGACCCGCGCGGCCCCCTCGAGCGCCGCGATGACCCGCGCGATCATGGGCTTTCCCGCGATCTCGATCAGCGCCTTGCTGGCAACGCCCGCGTGATCGCGCAAATCGTCCTGCGCGTCGCGCTCACCGGCAAGGATGACGGCGGCGAAATCGGGCGTCTGGGTCTCGGGTTCGGTCATGGGGGGCCTCAGAGCGGCTTTTGATAGAGGCGGTAGCGTTTGTGGATGGTGCTGCCGACCTCCTCGATGATGTGGCGCATACCGGCGTTATCCTCCAGAATCCAGCCCATCTCGACCCGGCTCACGCCGCGACGGATCATCTGCTTGCGCACCGCGTCGATCACCAGAAAGGCCACCGTCGGCCCGAGGCGCGAATACTGGTGCTCCTTGCGCACGCCCATCAGCGCGACGCGCGTGCTTTTGGCGCCGCGCACCTTCAGCCGCCACAAAAGCTTCGCCCAGCCGAACGGGAACAGCCGCCCGCGAAGGTCGTGGATCATCTCGTTGAGGTTCGGGAACGCGGTGATGAAGGCCACCGGCTTGCCGTCGATCTCGGCAAACTGGATATAGTCGTCGGGCAAAAGCATCAGGAGCGCCTTGGCGGTCTCGTCGAATTCCTCGGGCGTAAAGGGCACGAACCCCCAGTTATCCGACCAGGCATCGTTGAAGATGTCGCGCATCGCCGCAATGTCGGCGGCCTTGTCCTTGCGGTTGAAGGGGCGGATCCTGACCTTGCGGCTGGCGCGCTCCGCCAGCTTGGTCATGACGGGCGGTGCCACGAAATCGGGCTGCACCATGTAGGTCAGCAGGTCCTTGACGCCCGCAAAGCCCTGTTGCTCGATGCGCGGGCCATAGTAGCGCGGCGCATGGCCCATCATGATGTAGGGGGGGCTGTCGAAATTCTCGACCAGAAGGCCGATTTCCTCGTTGATCGTCAGGTTGTAGGGGCCGCGCACATGTGCCGCGCCGCGCGCGCGCAGCCACGCCCCGGCCGTCTCGAAAAGGGCCGCGAACACTTCCGCGTCATCGACCGCCTCGAGCATCCCGAAATAGCCGAGCTTGCCGCCCTCCACCTCGGGCTGGAGGCGGTCCATCTGCGCGGTGATGCGGCCCACGGCCTCGGCCCCGCGATACGCCACCCAGCGGGCCACCTCGCAATGCGCGAACAGCGGCTTGTTCTGATAGACGCGCTGTTTCTGCTCGAAGAGGAGCGGCGGCACAAAGGCCGCGTCACCGGCATAAATCCGCTCAGGCAGGCGCAGGAAATCGCGCGCCGCGCGGCCACTTTCCGCCGGACGGACGTCGATCGGGGCGCTTGCGGGCGCGGGGATTGCCATCTGGTGCCTTTCGTTATGCCGGGGGCGGATGCCTTGGCGGTCCGTCTGCAGACGCTCAAGCCTTGCCGCATCGGGGCCATGAAGGGCAAGCCCCCCTGCCTGCCGGGGATCCGAAACCGGTAAGATTGTTACAGATCCGTGCGCCACGGGCGGCGGGCCCATGCCACAAAAGGCTTGCAGATCAGAGGTCAAACCCCGATGAACCGGGGACAACCGTTCACCGCTCAGGGGGCCGTCTTGGCCAAGTTCATCCTCGGAAGCCATCTCCGCCACAAGGCGCTTGAAAGCCGGGCCGTCAGCAATGCGTTGTGGTTCGTCGATCTGGCCTTTGTCGGCACCATGGCGGGGTTTTTCCGGATTCTGCCGCTGCCGTGGGCCTCGGCCACGGGGGCGGGGTTTGGCCGGTTTCTGGGCCGCATCTTCAAGAACCGCACCCGCCATGTGCGCGCCAACCTGACGCTCGCGCTGCCGGGCAAATCGCCCGCCGAGATCGACCGTCTGGCCGAAGAGGTCTTGGGGAATGCGGGCGCGGTCTTCGCCGAATATCCGCATCTTGCCAAGTATACCGACCCAAAGCGCGGCCTTCTGCGCATCGAGACGGTCGAGAATGACCCGGCCTATTGCCGCCCCGGCACGCCCGTGGTCTTCGTCGCCGCCCATCTCGGCAACTGGGAGGTGGCCTGCGCCGCGATGACGCAGATGGGGATCCGCTCCTATGCGCTTTATGCGCCGCTGGCCAATCCGTGGCTGGACAAGATCATGCTGCGCTATCGCGCGCGGCTTGGCTGCGAAACGGTGTCGCGCGACGCCGGGGTGCGGGTTTTCATGCAGGCGCTCAAGAAGGGCGAGGCCCCGGCGATGATCATCGACCGCCGCGTTGAAGGGGGCAAGCCGATCCCGTTTTTCGGCGCGGACAAGGACAGCTCCACCCTGCCTGCGGGCCTTGCGCTGCGCTTTGGCGCGCCGCTTGTGCCGGTGCAGGTCGAGCGGCACGCGGGCGCGCGCTTTACCGTGCGCTTTCACGCGCCGCTTGTCCTGCGCAACCCCGAGGCCGACACGGACGCGCAGGCGCTCGACCTCACCCGCCAGATCCACGAGCGGTTCGAGGAATGGATCACCGCGCGGCCGGGCGAATGGCTTTGCACCAGCAAAATCTGGCGCGGCGCTGTTCTTCGGGCGAGAACCGACATATATAAGCCGGTATGATGCCGCGCATGCAGCCAAGAGGCCACCCGATGTCCGATCTTCAACCCAGCCGCCGTCACCGCGTGGACGACTCTGTCCGCCTGTTCAAGAATCCGCTGCTGGAAAAACTCAGCCATGTGCATCCGATCGTGCCGCTTCTGGTCTGGTCGCCGGTCGCGGGCTGGCTGATCTGGCGGGCTGTGGCCACGCATGGCCTGGGCCTGGGCGGTCTGGCGCTGATCGGGGTTGCGGGGCTGGTGACATGGACGCTGGCGGAATACCTGCTGCACCGCTACCTGTTCCACTTCGAGCCGAAAACCGATCTGGGCCGCCGCTTCATCTATCTCTTTCACGGCGTCCACCATGACACGCCGCAGGACAAGACGCGCCTTCTGATGCCGCCCGCCGGGGCGCTGCCGATCATCGCCGTGCTCTATCTCATGTTCTGGCTGGTCCTGCCCTACCCCTGGGCCGAGCCGTTCACCGGTTTCTTCATCATCGGTTATCTGGTCTACGACTATATTCACTACGCCACGCATCACTTCCCGATGAAGCATCCGGCGCTGCAATTCCTCAAGCATTACCACATGCGCCACCATTTTTCGGGCGAGCATGGGCGCTACGGGGTATCCTCGCCGTTCTGGGACCGGGTGTTCGGCACTTATCCCGAGAAATCGGACCGCGCCGCCCGCCGCTGAGGCGCGCGGCGCCGGGATCGAGCCATGGCGAAATACTACCTGCTGCCCAAATCCCTGATGGACCGCCTGCCGGGCCTGCAAACCCCGGTCTGGCTGCTGGAGGCGGGGGTGTTTCACCTGCTTTACGGGCTGGCGCGGCTCATGCCGGTGGGTGCGGCGGGGCGGGTCTTTGGCTGGCTTCTGGGCACGCTGGGAAAGTATAACCCCAACAAACAGCGCCCGGTCCGGCGCAATCTCGCGGTGGTGATGCCAGAGGCCGACGAGGCCACGCGCGACCGGGTGATGCGCGAGATCTTCCGCTCCACCGGGTTGGCTGCGGTGGAGTTGTTCCTGCTCGACCGGATCTGGCGCGGGCGCGACCGCTATCTGGAATTCTCGGTCCACCCCGAGGCGGAGGCCCTGATCCGCCGCAAGGCCCCCATCGTCTTTGCCACCGCCCATACCGGCGCGTGGCAGTTGACCAATCTCATCGGGCGCAAGCATGACCTGTCCATCGCCGTGCTCTATGCGCCTGACAGCAACCCATGGATGGACCGTTTCTTCCTTGCGCGCAGGCGGCATTTCGGCGGGCCGCTGGTGCCAAGCGCGGGTGGTGCGCGCGACACGCTGCGCGAACTGGCCGCCGGACGTTCGGTCGGGGCGGCGTTTGACACACGCATCGACGAGGGCGAGGCGGTGCCGTTTTTCGGCGTGCCCGCGATGACCAACACGCTGCCCGCCATGCTGGCGCTGCGCGGTTATCCGCTCATCCCGATCCGGGCAGTGCGCCTGCCCGGCGCGCGCTACCGGATCGAGGTGATGGCCCCGTTCGCCCCCGCCGACACGGATGCCCCGCGCAAGGATCAGGTGCTGGAGTTGACCGCGCGGCTCAATGCCGTGTTCGAGGACTGGATCCGCGAGGATCCGGGCCAATGGCTGTGCATGAAGCGGCGCTGGCCCAAGCCCCGCCCGCCACGGGCCGCCGATGTCTGAGCCGCGCGTCTGGGTGCTCGACGCCTACCGCGCGGGCGAGCGCACGCAACTCAGCGCGCTGGCGACGGCGCTTGGCTGGCCTTTCGAGGTCAAGCGGCTCTCCTATCGCCGGTTCGGGCTGGCAAGCGCGCTTTTCCTGCGCAACGATCTGAAGGGCGTCGATCCGGCGGGGTCCGATCCGCTTGGCCCCCCCTGGCCCGATCTGGTGCTTTCCATCGGGATGCGCAACGAGCCGGTGGCGCGCTGGGTCCGCGACCGCTCGGGCGGGCGCACGAAGCTTGTGTTCCTCGGGCGGCAATGGGCCGATCCGCGCCATTTCGACCTGATCATCACCACGCCGCAATATCCGGTGCCCGACCGGCCCAACGTCTTGCGCAACGCGCTGCCGTTGCACGGGGTCACGCGGGCGCGGCTCGATGCGGCTGCCGCCCTCTGGGCATCGCGCCTGGCGCATCTGCCGCGCCCCTGGCTCACGGTGAATATCGGCGGCACGAGCGGGCCCTATGCCTTTGGTCCTCATGCGGCCGCGCGCCTCGTGCGCGATACGCTGGCGCTGGCGCGTGCGCGGGGTGGCTCGCTTCTGGTCAGTTCCAGTGCGCGCACACCGGCCGTTGCGCTCGACGCCTTTGCCGCACAGCGCGAGGTGCCGATGCAGCTCTATCGCTGGCGGCGCGACGATCCGGACAACCCCTATCTGGGCTTTCTGGCGCTCGCCGATGAGGTGATCGTGACCGCCGACAGCATTTCCATGCTGGCCGAGGCCCATGCCACGGGCCGCCCTGTGCATATGTTCGATACCGGCGCGGGGCTGGGTTCGATGCGTCATGACATGCTCTGTGCTGCGGGCGAGGGGGACGCGGCCCGCGCATGGGCCAAGGCTGATCCCGACCGTGCCGACCATGCCCCCGGCGCGCGCGCCTATCGCGCGCTGATGCGCTATGGCTGGTCCTATCTGAGCCGCGATATCAGCCGGTTGCACCTGCGGCTTGTGCGCTCGGGGCGGATGGTCTGGCTGGGGGACGCGCCGCCGCCCTCACGCGGCGGGCAAGAGCCTGACGACATGGCCCGCGCCCGCGACGCCATTCGTGCGCTTATCCCGCGCGGCTGAGCGTGCCGCCCACCTCGAGCCGGTGCACCACGTCTGCGGCCTGCGCAAGGCTCTCGTTATGGGTGATGGCGAGGATCGTCAGATCGGTCTTGAGCGCCTGAAGCGTGGCGATGATATCGGCCTCGCTTTCGGGATCGAGCGCGCTTGTCGCCTCGTCGAGGATGAGCAGGCAGGGCGCGTTGATCAGCGCGCGGGCAATGGCGATGCGCTGGCGTTGGCCACCCGAGAGCCTGCCGCCACGCTCGCCCACCACCGTCTCCAGCCCCTCGGGCAGGGCGCGCACAAACTCCCAGGCCCCGGCCTTTTCCAGCGCGGCGCGCGCCTGTGCCTGGGAAATCGCCGGGTCGCCAAGCGTGACATTGTGCAACACCGTGTCGTGCAGAAGCACCGTCTCCTGCGGCACATAGCCCACCATCCGCCGCCAGACGCGAAGATCGACCGTCTCGAACGGCACGCCATCAATACTGATCTCGCCACGTTCGGGGCGCAGAAGGCCGATCACCAGATCGACGATCGTGGTCTTGCCCGAACCGGACGGCCCCACCAGCGTGGTGATCCGGTGCGCGGGGATGTCAAGGTCAAGCCCGCCAAGGACCGCATGCCCCTCATAGGCAAAGCGCACATCCTTTAGGGTGATCCCGCGCTCCAATGTCGGCGTGACATGGCCGCCCAGATGCTCCTGTTCGGCCAGGGCACGCGCGCTGGTTTCCTTGAGCGACCAATAGGCGCTCTCGGCCTGCGCGAGCTTCTGATATTGCTTCTGCACCTTGCCGAGAAAGGCGAACGTCCGCCCGAGCGCCACCGCGAGGATGAGCACGGTGGCGAATTCCATCGAGAGCACGCCAATCGCCAGATAGACGCCGAAGGCGATCAGCATGACGAACATCAGGTCCTGGCCCGCATCGAGCGCCGCCCCTGCCAGCACCTGCTTGCGCAGCGCCTTGTTGAGGCGGTTGGTCTCACCGCGCAGCATGTCGTCGGTCTGGTTCTCGCGCGCCATCGCCTTGAGCGGCTTGACCGATTGCAGCATGTCGGTGAGGTGCGACATGAGCGAGATCATCAGCTCGGTCTGCCGCTTGCCCGCCCGCCGCGTCATCCGCACCAGGAAATGCGACACCCAGATCACCACCGCCCCGGCCATGAGGCCAAGCACCGTTGCCTTCCACGACACGGCAAGCGCGACCGAGCCATAGACAATCGCCTGAATGAAGAAGGTGAGGGCGGTCGCGCCGAACATGTAGGCGTCCGCCCCCCGCTGTGCCTCGGTGGCAAGCGCATTGGTCAGCTTGCCCGCCGGTTGATGCAGGAAAAAGCTCCAGCGGCTGCGCATCATGTTGCGCAACACTTCAAGGCGCATGTCCGTCGCCACCCGCGCCGCCGTATAGCCGACCTGCCGCTGCGCCACGAGCAGCAGGATCGCCTTGAGAGTCGCCATGGCCACGATGAGCAGCAACAGCGCACCAAGCGTCGGTGGCACCCCGAGCCAGGCCAGCACGTCAAGCACCACCTGTTCCAACTCCCCCGGCGGGCTGGCATTTTCGGCACCCTCGCCCGAGGACAGCGCGATCTTGAGCATCGGCAGCATCGCCGAGAGGCCCAGGCCCTCGGCAAGCCCTGACAGAAAGAGCGCCAGCACCATGAGGAAACTCGGCATCGGATAGGCGCGGAAGAGGTGGATCATCAGGCGCATGGCGTGGCTTTCCGGTTGAGTGTGCGCTCTATCGCCTCGGGGCGCGGGAATGTCCACCGGCCCCGGGCGCGTTACGGCGCGGCATGGGCGCGCGCGAGGTGATGGGTGGCGGCATGGCTTGTCTCCATGCCGTCGGTCGTGTGGCGACGGGCCGTCAGAGCGACCTGCCAGCCCCCCGCGACCGGGGCGATATGGTAGAGGTGGTAGGCGGCCGCTTCGGGATGGGTGGCCGAGGCGGAAGGCACGCCGATCACCGGGGCCACGCCGCTGGCGGTGTCCATCTGCTGGTGGTGGCTGCGGTGGCTGTGGCCGTGGAGCACCAGTTCCGCTCCCTCGCGCGCCAGCACCGCGCGTAGCGCGGGCGCGTCCAGCAGCCGCTTGCGCGCCGTCACCGTGCCGTCGAGCGGCGGGTGATGCACCATGACCACGCGGCAGAGGCCCTCGGCGCGCGCCTGTGCCAGCACCCCCGCCAGCCGGTCAAGCTGCGCCGCCCCCACCGCGCCCACGGCACGGCCGGGGGCAGAGGCGACGGCACTCGACACGCCGATCAGCGCCAGTCCCCCGCGCTGCCGCAGCCAGGGAAAACCACCCCCGTCATCGCCCTGCCAGTAGGGCCGCCACGCAGGCGCGCCCGCCTCCCACGAGCCGCGCACCAGCGCCTCGTGATTGCCGGGAATGAGCATGACGCGGGACGCATCGCCCAGTGCGTCGAGCCATTTGCGTGCGCCGTCATATTCCACCGGCAGGCCCAGATTGGTGAGGTCCCCCGTCACCGCGATCAGATCAGGCGTGGCCGCTTGCATATCGGCCACCAGCCGCGCCAGAACCTCGGGCCGGTGCACCTTGTGCCGCTTGCGCCGCCAGGACAGCAGGCTCAGCGCGCGCTTGTTGAGCACGTCGCGCCAGTCCACGCGCGCGGGCAGCGGCAAATGCACATCCGACAGATGCGCCAGCATCACGCCGCGCTCGGGGGTTGCCTGCACCGCCTGCCGCCTCCTGCCGTTACTCGGCCACCGCCGTGGCAGCCCCGGCGCGCACAGTCTCGAAGGCCGCCAGGATGCGGTCGATCTGATCGAAGCTGTGCCCGGCGCTCAGACTGCACCGCAGCAGCGATGCGCCCTCAGGCGCGGCAGGCGGCACCACGAGGTTGACATAGACCCCCTGATCCAGCAGCGCGTTCCACATCCGCGCCGCCTCGTCATGCGAGGGCACCTGCACCGCAATGACCGGGCCTGGCCCCGAGGCGAGGCGATAGCCAAGGGCCGTCAACCCTTCATGCAGCCTGCGCGCATTGGCCCAGAGGCTTTGCTTCAACTCGGGCCGCCCGCGCACGGCCTTGAGGGCGGTATGCGCCGCTGCGATGCTGGCGGGGCTGGACGAGGCGGTGAAGATATAGGGGCGGCTGCCATAGCGCAGAAGCTGCAATTCGGGGTGGCGGCTGACGCAGAATCCGCCCAGCGAGGCGAGGCTTTTTGAAAACGTCCCGGTGATGAAATCCACCTGATCGAGGATGCCCTCCTCCTCGCACAATCCGCGCCCGGTCTCGCCATAGACGCCGAAGGAATGCGCCTCGTCCACCATGAACCAGGCGCCGAATTCCTTGGCCACCGCGCAGAGATCGGCTAGGGGCGCGGTATCGCCCCACATGCTGTAAAGCCCCTCGGCGATGACGAGCGAACCCTCCGCCGCGCCGCCCAGACGGCGCAGCCGCTTGCGCAGGTCCTCCGCGTCATTGTGCTTGAACGCAAAGAAATCCGCGCCGCTGATCCGGCAGCCGTCATAGATGCAGGCATGGCTGTGGCTGTCCAGCACGACCTTGTCGCCGGGTTGCAACAGCGCCATCAGGAGGCCGAGATTGGTCTGATACCCGGTGGAAAAGAGCATCGCCGAGGGCACGCCGTAAAAGCGCGCGAATTCCTCTTCAAGGGCGGCATGGCTGGAAAAACTGCCATTGGCCATGCGCGAGCCGGTGGTGCCGCTCCCCTCTTCGTGCATCGCCTTGCAGGCGGCCTCGATGATTTCGGGATCGAACGTCAGGCCCATGTAGTTGTTGGTGCCGGCAAGGATCGTCGGGCGTCCCGCGATCACCGCCTCGGTGGACGAGAGAAACCGCTCCATCACGATGCGGCTCGGGTCGGCCTTCAGCCCGCGCAGCCCGTCGCGGACCTGCGCCATCTCATTGAACCGTGTGGTGATGCTCATGCCCTGTCCTCGATGAGTTGAGAGATTTTATCGGCCAGTTCGCGGATCGTGGTGATATCGGCCATCATGTTGAGCGGCAGGCCGATATCATAGTGATCCTCGATCTCGACCAGCAATTCCATCAGATTGACCGAATCGAGGCTCAGATCGTCGGCCAGCTTCGTGTCGGGGCCAAGATTGCCGGCGGCCTTGGGGAACCGCTCCAGAAAGCCGTAAAGCGTCTCGATGATCTCGTCCTGTGTCTCAGTTGACATGGCTCTTGCCTCTCTCGGGTTGCGGCTGTGGTGCCTGCCAGAGCCCGCGAAGCCCCTCGGCCAGCGGGATGAGCGGTTGCCAGCCGGTGGCGGCGCAGAGCGCGGTGTTGTCGGCCACCCAGTCGGGGTGGCGCAACTCGCGCAGCTTGCCGGGGCTCAGCATCGGCTGATAACCGAAAAGCCGCGCGGCGAAAAGATTGGTCGTGGCGATCATGTGCATGAGCGCGCCGGGAAGGGGGATGCGCCAGCCGCGCCCGCGCCCCGCGACGCGCTCGACGATGGCCGCGATCTCCTCCCAGCCATAGCCGCCCGCGCGCCCGTCATCGAGCTCGAACGTGCCGGGGGCGGGGTGCGCCATGAGCGCGAGAATGGCGCGCGCCAGATCGTCGACATGCAGAAGCGAGGCGCGCGCGCCCTTCGCCCCCGGCAACGGCACGATGCCGCGCGCCATGGTCTCGAAGAGCGGCACAAGCTCGCGGTCGCCGGGTCCGTAGATCGCGGGCGGCCGCAGGATGGTGTGATCAAGGCCCGAGGCGGCCAGAAGCGCCTCACCCTCGCGCTTGCTTGCCGCGTAATGCGAAAGCTGCGGTTCGCGCGCGGCGAGCGAGGAAATCAGGATCATGCGCGGCGGTGTGGGCTGTGCTAAGGCGATGCCCGCCACGCGCGCCACGCCTGTCGCATTGACGGGGCGAAAATCGCGCGCGTCGCGCCCGCGCACCACGCCTGCCACATGAATCACGGTGCCCACCCCCGCCATCAGCCGCCCGAGCGCCGCCTCGTCGGCAAGGTCGCCCGTCACGCTCTCAAGCGCGGGATGCGAGAGGCCGAGCGGCGTGCGGTGAACCAGTGCGCGCACGCCGTAGCCCTCGGCCAGAAGCCGCGCGACCAGGGCTTGCCCGACAAACCCCGCAGCCCCCGTGACCGCGACCTGTCGGCTCATGCAATGTAACGGATCGGTGCCTCGTCCACGGCCTCGGGTTGCGCAGGGGCAGGCTGCACGGGCACCGAGGCTGCCGCCAGTTGCCGCGCCATATGGTCCAGCCGCGCGCGCGCGCGGGCCAGCTTGCCCGAGGAGGTGCGCGGCAGAGTCCGGGTTGGCACCAGTTCCACCCGGCAATCAATGCCGAATTCGCTGCGCACCATGCCGGTGATGGTCTTGACCAGACGCGCGCGCTTGATCTCGTCGCGCTCGCGGCATTGCACCACGATCACCGCCTTTTCCGTCTTGCCGTCCTCGGACGGCACCGAGAAGGCCGCAACGTCGTTATAGCTCACGCCCGGCTGGCTTTTCGCCAGATGTTCGAGGTCCTGCGGCCAGATGTTGCGGCCGTGAATGATGATCATGTCCTTCTTGCGGCCCGTCAGGAACAGCCGCCCGCCCGCGAGATAGCCGATATCGCCGGTATTGAGCCAGCCATCGGCGCTCAGCGCCTCGCGCGTCATCTCGGGGTCCTGGAAATAGCCGCTCATCACGCTCGGGCCACGCAGATGGATCACGCCCGCGTGCCGCTCGGGCAGGGGCTGGCCGTTTTCGTCACGGATTTCGATGTCAAAGGTCGGCAGCAATGCGCCGCAATCGACATAGCGCGCAACGCGGCGTTCGCTGCCCTCGGCCTCGGCGGGGTCGAGCGGGCGGGCGATGCCGTCATGCTGCATGTCCTCGGAATCGATATGGTCGATCCGCACTTCTTCATCGAGGCCGAGAAAGCTGATCCCGAGCGAACATTCCGCCATGCCGTAGCAGGGCAGGAAGGCGGTCTTGCGGAACCCGGCGGGGGCCAGCACCTCGGCAAAGCGCTCGAGCGGTTCGGGGGTGATCATCTCGGCCCCCACGCAGGCCACGCGCAGCGCGCTGAGGTCGAGCCCTTCGGCATCGCGCGCGCGAATACGCATCACCGCCAGTTCATAGGCAAAGGGCGGCGCGGAGGTGATCGTGGCACGGTTCGCGGACATCATCTCGAGCCATTTGCGCGGGCGCATGGCGAAATCATGGGTGCCAAGGAAATCCACCGACCGCTGCGTCGCCATCGGCATGATGATGAAGGCCACCAGCCCCATGTCGTGATAGAAGGGCAGCCACGAGCTGAACCGGTCGTCCTCGTGCAGCTTGAGCCCGTTCGCGGACATGTCGCGGATATTGGCCAGCACGGTTTTCTGGTCGATCACCACGCCGCGCGGAAAGCGCGTGCTGCCGGAGGTATACTGGATATAGGCGGTGCTTTCGGGGGTCACGCCGGGCAGAACGCCCGTGGCCTCGGGCAGCGCGTCAAACGTCTCGGGCGTGCCCGCGCAGGCAAGGTCCATATCGGCCACCGCCTCAGCGAGAAAATCGGCCCAGTCCGCTGTCGCCATCGCCGCCGACGCCCCGCAATTGCGGATCAGCTGCGCCAGTTGCGCCACATAGGCCGCGTGTCCGCCGATCTGGATCGTGGCAGGCATTGGCACCGGCACGAGGCCCGCATACTGACAGGCCCAGAAGAAGCGCACGAAATGCGGCGAGGTCTCGGCCACCAGCGCCACGCGCCCGCCAGGCTCGATCCCGAGGCTCATGAGACGGCGGGCGAGTTCCATCGCCTCAATGCGCAACTCGGCATAGGTGGACGAGGCATAGATCTCGCCGCGCGCATTGTAGAAATTGACCCCGGTTTTCCCTTGCGCGGCGTAATCGAGCGCCTCGCACAGAGTGGGGAAATCAGCCTTTCGCAAGGCCAGATCATGCGAACTGCCGGTCGCTTGCATCGGGTTGTCCTTTGTCCTCGGGGCCTCGTTCTGCCAATCCGTCGGGCATCGGGCCATTCTGCTCGCCACGTCTGGTGGGTGACAGCTTGGATAGATACAACCTGTCGTTTTATGTCAAGCGTGCTGCCCGATGGCCCCGGGGGACACCGGAAAACATAGGCGATATCCTGCGATTTGCGTCACGAATGGTTTCCGTTTCGTAACAGTGTGACGAAACCGGGGCACGGGCTGCGCGCGTTATCCATCGCAAGACCCTAGCCCACGGGCGCGAAACCGCGTTAGGATCGGGCAAACCTGCCCCTTTGAAAGGCCCCGCAAATGACCCAAGCCGCCCCGTTCCGCTCTGGCATCCACCGCGTCGAGGAAGGCTGGATCGACTACAACGGCCATATGAACATGGGTTATTATACCGTCCTTCTGGATCGTTGTGGCGACGAGGCGTTTGCCGAGATGGGCTTTGGCCCCGATTACGTGGCGGCGCGCGGGCTGACCACCTACACGGCGGAATTCCACATCCGCTACCTGCGCGAGGTCAAGCTGGGCGACCGGCTTTTCAGCACGTTCTATCTGCTCGATCATGACGAAAAGCGGTTTCATGCGTTCCAGGAGCTTTACCACGAGGATGGCTGGCTTGCCGCGACCGGCGAGGGGTTGACGCTGCATGTCGATCTGTCGGGTCCGCGCGTCGTGGCAATGCCCGAGGATATCGCGGCGCGCGTGGCCGACATGGCCCGCGCCCATGCCGACCTGCCGCGCCCCGAAGGCGTGGGCAGCCGCATCGGCATCCGGCGCAAATAGCCCTCAGCGCAGCCGCAGCACCGGTGCGGGGCCGATGGGCACCGGCCCCAGCCAGATGCGCCCGCCCCGCAATCCCAGCGGAATGTCGAGCGTCTCGGGGTTGCCCGCCATGCGCGCCATCATGCCCAGCCCCGACTCGACGCTGCCCGCAAGGCTCTCGGGCAGGACGCCCGCCACGCGCATCAAGGTCACGATCTCGCGCCAGTTGCGCGCCTTGAGCGTGATCTCGCCCTCGGGAAGGCCTTGCGCATCCACCTTCACCGTGCCCGCCGCCTGAAGCTGCAACTCGCCCCAGCGGCCATCGGCAAGCGCGACCTTGATTTGCGTGGGCTGCGGGCGGGCGCGCTCGATGGCGCTTCGGTCCCAGGGCTTGTCAAAGGTCACGGTCAGATCGGCGCTGGCCCCGCTGATCATTTGCGGCAGGCGGTTCTCGGGATCGAGCATCGCGCGCCAGGGTGCGGCGAGGGTCAGCCCCTCGGCGCGCAGCCCAAGGCGATAGGTCGCCCCCTCCATCCGCTCGGCGGCCAGTGTGAGCGCCGAGAGCGCGGTGGTCTCATCAACCCGCGCCTGCGGTGTCACGCGCAGAAACTCGGCCGTGAGCGTCATCCGCCGGGGGGCCAGCGCGGTATCCGGCGCGATGACCAGCGAGGCCCGCATGTCGCGGCTCTCGACCACGAATTTCTCCTGCGGGGTGGCGACAAGCTGCCGGTCGGGCCAGACCGCGATGACATGGTTGGGCCTGTAGCTCAGCGCGTTGATCTGAAAGCGCGGCACCTCCCACGCAAGCCCGCTTTGCGGATCGGCCAACACCAGATCCTCGAACACCGTGTCGAACCGGTTGGGAAATCCCTGCACGCCGAGCGCGCCGGTTTCGGCCACCCAGCCCTCGGCGCGGCGCGCATCGAACCACTGCGAGAACGCCGCCTCGATCCCGCGACTGCCCACGAACCAGTAACCGCCCCAGAGCGAGGCGCCCAGAATGAGGATGGCAAGCAAGCTGCGCATGACAAAAGCCCCTTTCATGCCCGGTTCGAGCCGTGTTTATAAGGGCGTGTGCGCGAGGAACAGGGGAAACGGCATGTGGGTGTTCGGCTATGGGTCGCTGGTGTGGAATCCGGGCTTTGACACGGTCGAGCGCGTGATCGCGCGACTGCCGGACTATCGGCGCAGCTTCTGCATGCGCTCGATCCACCATCGCGGCACGGTCGAGGCACCGGGGCTGGTGCTGGCGCTCGACCGGGTGCCGGGCGGCGCGTGCGAGGGGGTGGCGCTGCGCGCCCATCCCGACCGCGCCGAGGAGGTGCTGGCCTACCTGCGCGAGCGCGAACTGATCTCCTCGGCCTATCTGGAACGGCAACTCGACCTCTCGCTCGCCGACGGCCGCCGCGTCGAGGCGGTGACCTATGTGGTCGACCCCGACCACGATCAGTATTGCGGCGGGCTCGATCTCGAGGAACAGGCGCAGATCATCGCCCGCGCCCATGGCGGGCGGGGGCCGAATACCGAATATCTCTTCAACACGACCGCCCATCTTCAAGAGCTTGGCCTGCACGACTCAGAGCTGGACTGGCTGGTGCGCCGGGTGCGCCATATCTGTGGATAAGCCTTGGCTTGACCGCCCAAGCCGCGTAGGCTGCGCGCGATAAACACCGTGTCGGGAGCGTCCACATGGACCAGCCGGACCGCGAGGTCGAGCCGCAGTTTTCCTATCCCTACCGCCAGATCGTGCTCATGCTCGTGGTTCTGGGGCTGACCGGGCTTGGTGCTTTCGTCGCGGCCCCGCGTGTGCTGCCGGTCTTCGAGGCCAACCCCTGGCTCAACGGGTTCATCTTCTTCGTTTTCGTTCTGGGCGTGATCGCCACCTTCTGGCAGGTCGTGCAACTGATCGGCTCGGCGCGCTGGATCGAGGGCTTTGCCGGCGAGGTGCCGGGCCACGAGATGACGCGCCCGCCCGCCATGCTGGCACCGCTGGCCACGATGCTGCGCGGGCGCGGGCGGCGGATGCAGATCGCCTCGACCTCCGCGCGCTCGATCCTCGATTCGGTGGCGCAGCGCATCGACGAGGCGCGCGAGATCACCCGCTACATCGTCAGCCTGCTGATTTTCCTCGGCCTTCTGGGCACGTTCTATGGCCTCGCCACCACCATTCCGGCGGTGGTGGACACGATCCGCAGCCTCGCGCCGCAACCCGGAGAGGAAGGGGTGGATATCTTCAATCGCCTCATGACCGGGCTCGAGGCGCAACTGGGCGGCATGGGCGTGGCTTTTGCCTCGTCGCTTCTGGGGCTGTCGGGCTCCCTGGTAGTGGGGCTACTCGAACTCTTCGCAGGTCACGGCCAGAACCGCTTTTACCGCGAGCTTGAGGAATGGATCTCGACCATTACCCGTCTGGGTTTCGCCGAGGGAGAGGGCGAGGGCAGCGGTGTGGCCCATGTGCTCGACGCGATGGCCGAGCAGATGGGCGAGCAGATGGACGCGCTTCAGGCGATGTTTTCGCAGGCCGAGATGAGCCGCGCGGTGGTCGACGAAAAGCTTGGCGTGCTGGCCGACTCCCTCGAACGGCTGACCCACCGGATGAGCGAGCAGAACCCGGTTCAACTGGCGCTCTTGCGCGTGGCCGAGGGGCAGGAGCGCCTGGCCGAGGCGATCGAGGCGCGTGAGACCTCCGAGGGGCTCGATGCCGAGAGCCGGATGCGCCTGCGCTCGATCGACGTGCAGATGCTGCGCATCCTCGAAGAGATCAGCGCCGGACGGCAGGAAACCATGACCGAATTGCGCACCGATCTGGCCGCGCTCACCCGCCTTCTGGGACAGGCGCGGGCGGGGGCACCACGCCCCGTGCGCCCGGTTGTGCCGCGCGGCGAGGAGGGCTGAGATGGCGCTCTCGCGGCGCACGGGGGCACGGTTCCAGAGCGCGATCTGGCCGGGTTTCGTCGATGCGATGACTGGCCTTCTCTTGGTGCTGATGTTCGTGCTCACCATTTTCATGGTGGTGCAATTCGTGCTGCGCGAGGAGATCACCGGTCAGGCCTCGCGCCTTGATACGCTCTCGGCCGAGGTGGCGGCGCTGTCGCGCGCACTGGGCCTTGCCGAGGATCGCAACGCCGACCTGTCGGCGCGGGTCGGCACGCTGACCGCCACATTGGGCGACGCGCGCGCGCGGGCCGAGGAACAGGCGGCGCTCATCGCGCAACTGCGCAGCAGAGGCACTGAGCAGGCCGCCGCGCTGGAGGCCGCCGAGGGGCGCATTGCCTCGTTCGAGGAGCAGGTCGCCAGCCTTCTGGCCGAACGCGACCGCGCCCTAGGGCAGGTGGCGGATCTCGAAGGGGAGCGTGCGGCGCTGCGCGACGAGCGGGCCGCGCTCGACCTCGCACTTGCGGGCTTGCGCGATGAGGTGGACGCCCAGACCGAAGCCGCGCGGCTGGCAGCGGCGCGGCGCGAGGCGCTTGAGGCCCTTGTCGCCGATCTGCGTGCGCGCGAGGCCGAAGCGGGCGCGGCGCAGGCTGCGCTTGCCGAGGACGTGGCCACACTTGAAGCGCAACTGAGCGAGGAAGAGGCCGCGCGGCTGACCGAAGCGGCAGCGGCGGAGGCGCTGCGCGCGCGGCTGGAAGGGGCGCAAACGGAACTTACCGCGATGACACTGGTACTGGAAGAGGAGCGCCGCCGCGCCGAGGAGACGCTGACGCTTCTGGCCGCCGCCGAGACCGCGCAGGCGGATCTCGACAGCCAGTTGGCGCAGGCGCTGTTGTCGCTTGAGACGACCGAGGCGGCGCGCGCGGCAGAGACGGCGCGCCTTGAGGCGGCGCTGTCCGAGGCCGAGGCGGCACTCGGGCGGACCGGCGGCACGCTTGACGAGACCCGCGCCGCGCTGGCCGGGGCCGAGGCACGCATCGCGCGGCTGGAGGCGCAACTTGCCGAGGCGTTGGCGGCGCGCGAGGCCGAGGCGCTTGATGCAGCACAGGTGCGCGACCGGCTGGTGGCCGCATTGGCGGCGCGGCGCGCAGCGGAGGCCGAGGCCGAGGCACGGCTGAGTGCCGCAGAGGAGCGCGCGGCGCTTCTCGCGCAGGCGCGCGCGCAGCTTTCGACGCAGGAGGCCGCGACCGAGGCCGCGCAGCGCGAACAGGCATTGCTCAACAGCCAGGTGGCGGCGCTGCGCACGCAGCTTTCGGAGTTGCAGAGCCTGCTTGACGATGCGCGCGACCGCGAGTCCGAGGCGGAGGTGCAGCTGCAATCGCTCGGCAACGAGCTCAACACCGCACTGGCCCGCGTTGCCGCCGAGGAACGCCGCCGCCGTCAGGCCGAGGAGGAGCGCGCCGCGCTCTTGCAGGCCGAGGCCGAACGGCTGGCCGCCGAAAAGGAGGATCTGGAGAAATACCGCTCGGATTTCTTCGGACGGATGCGCGACATTCTCGGGCAGCAACAGGGCGTGCGCATCGTCGGCGACCGCTTCGTGTTCTCGTCCGAGGTGCTGTTTTCCCTTGGGTCGGCGGACCTTTCGGAGGCGGGCGCGCGCGAGATCGCAGGCGTGGCGGACATCCTTCTTGGTGTCATCGGCGAAATCCCCGAAGGCATTGACTGGGTGTTGCAGGTCGATGGCCATACCGATGACCTGCCGCTCGCCCCCGGTGCGCGCTTTGCCGACAACTGGGCGCTGAGCCAGGCGCGGGCGCTTTCGGTG
Organism: Roseovarius sp. MBR-79; assembly: GCF_053628555.1. NCBI lineage: Bacteria > Pseudomonadati > Pseudomonadota > Alphaproteobacteria > Rhodobacterales > Roseobacteraceae > Roseovarius > Roseovarius sp. MBR-79. The sequence continues at coordinate 19,201 of NZ_JBRJGP010000014.1, forward strand.
GTGCGGTATCTGGTTGAGTTTCTCGGGTTTCCGCCGGACCGCCTTTCGGCCAATGGCTATGGTGAGTTCCAGCCCGTCAATCCCGCCGACACGCCCGAGGCGCGCGCGCAGAACCGGCGGATCGAGTTGAAGCTGACAACGCGCTGACGCTCAGCGCCTTACCTCTATATCGGCATGGCGCGTGGCGATAAGCACCTCACCGCGCCAAAGCCGGACATAGCCGCGATAGGGTCCCTCGGGCCAACCGTCCGGTGGGGCCTTGCGCCCGAAGGCCCGGAAAAGCTGCGCTTTCGGGTGCTCGAGCGTGATGGCTTTTGCAAAGATCTCGCCCTTGGGCCCGGTTGCCTCGAAGGTGAGTTGGTCTCCGGCCTCTGCATGGAACACGTGGCCGTAGAGCACCAGCGCAGAGCCGGGTCCGACGCTGTCTTGCCGCGCCGCGCCGGACTGAACATCGGCGAAGTCGGGCACGCGCCCGGAGAATCCGGCGGTAAAAAGCCCCGTCTTGTGATAGGGCAGGTCGATCTCCCAGAGCGTCGGGCCGCCCGTGCCGCAGCTCTCACGGTTTTCCGGGTTGAAGGGGTCGACGATCCGGCCCTCGTGCAGAACGCCCAGATGCAGGTGCGGCGCGTTGGTGAGGCCGCTGAGACCGACCTTGCCCAGCACGTCGCCCGTCTCGACCCTGTCGCCCTGCCGCACGGCGATCGAGCCGCGTTTCATGTGGCAATAAAGCGTCTGCCAGCCCTGCCCATGGTCGACGCGCACCGCGTTGCCGCATTCGCGCCCCGCGATCTGCGCGCGGTTCCCGGGGGTGACGGGCGTGTCCTCCATCCCGTCGCGGTTGGCGGCGACCACGCCGGGGGCTGCGGCAAGCACCGCGACACCGTCCTCAAGCGCCGCGAAATCGGGGAGCATGAAGTCGACGCCGCGATGATCGTCGCGGCTCTTGAGGCCGCAGGTATAATCACGCTGGCCGGGACCCGGATCGGCATCGACGTAATCCTCGATCACGCAGCTTCGCCCGTAAACGCAGTCAAGCGGCAGCGACAGGCGCGGCGGTTCGGCGGCGGCCGGGGCCGCCGCCAGCAGAAGCGCGAGCGCCGCCGCCCTCATTCGGCGGTGAGCAGCGGCGGCTTTTTCTTGCCGGTCAGGCGGCGCGTGGCCGGACCCTCGACATCAAGTGCTATCTTGCCGTCGCGCAGGCCCACCTTGACCACACCGCCCTTGGCGAGCTTGCCGAAGAGCAACTCTTCGGCCAGCGGCTTCTTGATGCTTTCCTGAATGACGCGGCCAAGCGGGCGTGCGCCCATCCGGTCATCATAGCCCTTTTCGGCCAGCCAGAGCGCGGCCTCCTCGGTCAACTCGATGGTCACGTCACGGTCAAGCAACTGCGCTTCGAGCTGAAGCACGAATTTCTCGACCACCTTGACGATCACCTCGCGCGGCAGCGCCCCGAAGGAGATCACCGCATCGAGCCGGTTGCGGAACTCGGGCGTGAAGGTGCGCTCGATGGCGGCGGTATCTTCGCCCTCGCGCCGGTCACGGCCAAAGCCGATGGCCGATTTCGCCTGTTCGGCAGCCCCTGCATTCGAGGTCATGATCAGCACGACATTGCGGAAATCGACCTTGCGCCCGTTGTGATCGGTGAGCGTGCCGTGGTCCATCACCTGCAGGAGGATGTTGAACACATCCGGGTGCGCCTTCTCGATCTCGTCGAGCAGCAATACGCAATGCGGGTGCTGATCGACCCCGTCGGTCAGCAAGCCCCCCTGATCGAACCCGACATAGCCCGGCGGCGCGCCGATGAGGCGGGAAACCGCGTGTTTCTCCATGTATTCCGACATATCGAACCGAAGCAGTTCCACGCCGAGGGTTTCGGCAAGCTGCTTGGCCACCTCGGTCTTGCCCACGCCCGTGGGCCCGGCGAAGAGGTAGTTGCCGATGGGCTTTTCCGGCTCGCGCAGACCCGCGCGCGCCAGCTTGATCGCCGAGGACAGCGCCTCGATGGCGGTGTCCTGACCGAAGACCACGCGCTTGAGCGCGCCTTCCAGATCGCGCAGCACCTCGGCGTCGTTCTTGGAGACGTTCTTGGGCGGGATGCGGGCGATCTTGGCGACCACATCCTCGATTTCCTTGACGCCGATCGACTTGCGCCGCTTGGAGGCGGCCACCAGATGCTGCGCCGCGCCCGCCTCGTCGATCACGTCGATGGCCTTGTCGGGCAGCTTGCGGTCGTTGATGTAGCGCGCCGAGAGGTCAACCGCCGTGCGGATCGCGTCATTGGTGTATTTGACCGAATGGTGATCCTCGAAATAGGGCTTGAGGCCGAAGAGGATCTTGATCGCGTCCTCCACCGTCGGCTCGCTCACGTCGATCTTCTGGAAGCGGCGGGCGAGCGCACGGTCCTTCTCGAAATGCTGGCGGAACTCCTTGTAGGTGGTGGAACCCATGCAGCGCAGCTTGCCCCCCTGAAGCGCGGGCTTGAGCAGGTTGGAGGCGTCCATCGCGCCGCCCGAGGTGGCCCCCGCGCCGATCACGGTATGGATCTCGTCGATGAAGAGCACCGCGTCGGGGTGTTTCTCAAGCTCGGTCACGACCGCCTTGAGCCGTTCCTCGAAGTCGCCGCGATAGCGGGTGCCCGCCAGAAGCGCGCCCATGTCGAGCGAATAGATCGTGGTGCGCGAGAGCACGGCAGGCGTGTCTCCCTTGACGATCTTGTGCGCGAGCCCCTCTGCGATGGCGGTCTTGCCCACGCCGGGATCGCCCACCAGAAGCGGGTTGTTCTTGCGCCGACGGCACAGCACCTGGATGCAGCGCTCCACCTCGTGATCCCGCCCGATGAGCGGGTCGATGTCGCCGCGCCGCGCCTTTTCGTTGAGATCGACGCAGTATTTCGCCAGCGCGGAATCGCCCGCCTCGACCGCCTCGGGTTCGAGCTTGGCACCGCTGGCCTCATCCTCCATCTCGGCGGCGCCCGTCACGGGCCGGGATTCGCCATAGGCGGGGTTCTTGGCGACGCCATGGGCAATGAAATTCACTGCGTCATAGCGCGTCATGTCCTGTTCCTGGAGGAAATAGGCCGCGTTCGATTCGCGTTCGGCAAAGATCGCCACCAGCACGTTGGCACCCGTCACCTCGGTGCGCCCCGAGCTTTGCACATGGATCGCCGCACGCTGGATCACCCGCTGGAAAGCGGCCGTCGGCACCGCCTCGGATCCGTCGATGTCGGTGATGAGATTGGCAAGATCCTCGTCGATGAACTCCACCAGCGTGGTGCGAAGATCCTCGGTATCGACGCTGCACGCCTTCATCACGCGGGCGGCGTCGGGCTCGTCCACCAGTGCGAGCAGCAGGTGTTCAAGCGTTGCGAATTCGTGCCGTCGCGCATTGGCAAGCGCGAGCGCGGCGTGGATTGCCTGTTCGAGTGTTGTCGAGAATGAAGGCACGGTCGTGCTCCTTCTGATCTTGGCCGTCAGGCAGTATGCCGGACAACCATGGCCTCATAGTGTTAAAGTTTGGTCGATGACGGCCCGGCTTCAAGGTTTATTTTGTAAATCCGCCTCACATTTCATCAGCCTTTCGGGCGTGTGTCGTAACATTGCATCAGAACCGGTCCTTTCTGCTGCGGATTTCGGCGAAAACGTCGGCGTCGCCCGCCCCGTCCATCCCGAGCCGCGCGCGGATCGCCGGGTCATGGGCGCGCAAAAACGGGTTGGTGGCCAGTTCCTCTTCCAGCCGCGAGGGGACGGTAGGGCGATTTGCGCCGCGCGCCACCTCGATTTCGCGCACCCGCGCGGCAAGGTGCGCGTTGTCCGGGTCGATGGTGACGGCAAAGCGGGCATTGGCGGCGGTGTATTCATGGCCCGAGTAAACCAGCGTCTCGGACGGCAGAGCGGCCAGCTTGGCAAGGCTGCCATGCATCTGCGCCATCGTGCCCTCGAACACCCGCCCGCAGCCGAGCGCCATCAGGCTGTCGGCGGTGAAGATAGCGCCGCTTTGGGGAAAATGAAACGCGACATGACCGACCGTGTGCCCGGAGACGTCGATGACATGGCCGGTCTCGGAGCCGATCCGAACCGTGTCACCCTCGGCCACGGCCCGGTCGAGCGGCGGCAGGCGATGCGCGTCCGCCGCCGCCCCGATGACGCGCGCCGGGGCCTCCGAGAGAAGTGCCGAAAGCCCCTGAACGTGATCGGCGTGGTGATGGGTCAGCAGCACATCCGAAAGTGTCCAGCCCTGCGCGCGCAGCGCGGCAAGGATCGGTGCTGCCTCCGGCACATCGACCGCCGCCGTCGCGCCGGTTGCCGGATCATGGGCCAGATAGGCGTAATTATCCGAAAGGCAGGGAATCGTGACGATCTGCAAGGCCATGCTCTGTTCCCCCGTGTCGTTTCTGCTGTTAGGCTCAGAGTGACGCATCAGGGGCGGCACTTCAATGCATCTCGACGTGCAGGACTTGCGAAACTTCTATTACCGCAACCCACTGGGGCGCGCGGTGCAAAAGACGTTGCGCGCGCAGCTTGCCACGTTCTGGCCCGAGGCGCAGGGGCAGACTGTGGCGGGGTTCGGGTTTGCCGTGCCGTTTCTGCGGCCTTATCTCGCGGATGCGCGCCGCGTGGTTGGTCTCATGCCCGCGCCGCAAGGCGTGATCGGCTGGCCGCAGGGGATGCCCAATGTCTCGGTGCTCTGCGAGGAAACGCTCTGGCCGCTGGAAACCGGCCATGTGGACAAGCTTCTGGTCGTGCACGGGCTGGAGACATCGGAGCGGCCCGGCGATCTGCTGGAGGAATGCTGGCGCGTGCTTGGCCCCGGCGGCTCGGCGCTTTTCGTGGTGCCGAACCGGGCCGGGATCTGGTCGCGCACGGATCGCACGCCGTTCGGATTCGGGCGGCCCTACAGCCAGACGCAACTGGAAAACCAGTTGAAATCGCATAACTTCCTGCCTGAGCGGCACGCCACCGCGCTTTATCAACCGCCCTCGGACCGCCCGTTCTGGCGGCGCACGGCGGGCATGTGGGAGCGGATGGGCATGCGGTTTTCCATGGTGGCCGCGGGCGGGGTGCTGATGGTGGAGGCGACCAAGCGCGTGCAGGCCCCGAGCGGACCGGGTCTGCGCGAAAAGGTCAAGCGGCCCCTTGGCGTGCTGGTCCCGCAGCCCGAGGCCAAGCCGGTCTAGAGTATCCGTCTTGATCAAGCTGTTTTCGGTGTCCATTTGCGGTTTTGCTGGACGAGTGCGTTTGCCAGTTCGATCATCTTTCGCATGAGCGCTGTCAGGGCGACTTTGGCGGGTTTTCCGGCCTCGATCATGCTCTGGTATTTCTGCTTAAGATCCGTGTTGTAGCGGGCGGCGACGAGGGCGGGCATGTAGAGCGCGTCGCGCAGGAATTTACGCCCGCCCTGAATGAATGCTTTGCCCCTCCATTGGCCTGACTGTCGGGTCATCGGCGCGAGGCCCGCGAGGCTGGCGATCTGTTTGCGGCTCAGGGTGCCGATTTCCGGGCACTCGATCAGGATCGTGGCGGCCGTGACCCGCCCCAGCCCCGGTATCGAGCACAGAATGTCGAAGGCGCGGGCGCGTTTCGGGCATTCGCGCAGGAGCTGGAGCAGCGCGGCCTCCAGCTCGGCGAGCTGGCGTTTGATCTGCTCGATCCGGGCTTTGGTCTGGCGTTTTGTCAAGGTCAGGGTCTGGGTCTTCAGGCGGTTCATCAGGCGGGTTCGATCCTTGATCAACGCTGTGCGCGCGACCTGCAACTCCTTGAGGGCAGGTTGGTTTTTGTCCGCGACTGCGTCCGGTTCAAGGTCAAGCGCGGCCCCCATCACGGCCAGAATACGGGCATCGACGGCGTCGGTCTTAGCCCGTGTCCCGCGCGCCTGGGCAAAGCGGCGCGCCTGCAACGGGTTCACCTTTGCAAGCGGCAGAACGCCTGCGAAGCTGCGTTCAATGGCGGCATGATAAGCACCGCGCTCAGGACAAACGATCCCCCGGATCGTTTGTTTCTCCTTCGCGCCCTCATAGACCACCAGATCCGGCATTGCGGCGCCGATCCAGCGCCGCAGCGCGCGCAGGCCGGCCGGGGAGTTCGCGAATTGCCGCGCTTCGTTATTGATCAGACGATGCGCGTCGAGAGTGTCTTTCGAGATGTCGATTCCGATGGTATCTTTCATTGTCCTCGCGTGTCCTATGCTTGTCGTAGAGGGCCTTGCGCCGCTCTGTATCCGTTCAGGCCTCAGGCGAAGACGATGGCTGATCACACTCTAAAACGGTCCTTCACGACCAAGCCTGTGACGATCCAGCCACCGCCAGCGCGCGCCATAAATGGCGTGGCGCGCGCTGGCTCTCTCTTCGCACAAGAGCCGGGATCAGCATAAGACAAGCGTGTCGCGTTCATTCGAATTCACACGATACGCTCTAACTTATTGATTTCGCGTGTTCGAGAAGCTCAAAACCGGTTCCCACTTTTGAGCAACATGCTCTAGCCGCCAGCGCCGTCATAGCCGAAGACTGGATCAAGCCGCCCCTCGACCATCGCATCGACCTGCGCCAGCTCTTCGGGTGTGAAGTAGTCGCGGTAGCCGCCGACCTTGCCGCGCCGCACCTTGAAGCTGTCGGGATTGCTCTCGTCGCCGGGTTTGACGCGCTGGCCGCTGGCGCGCATCCCCTCGTTTTTCGCCTCGCGCTTTTTCATGTTCTCATAGGCGGCATAGTCGCGCGCGGCCTCGATATGCGCAGGATCACCCGGCGTGCCGGTATGGGTCACGGCGGCTTGCAGCGCGGTTGCGGGGTCGGCGCGCATGTCCTCGTAGCGGATCATCAGAAGGTCGTCGCCCATCATCGGCATGGCCCGCGCCCAGCCATTGAAATAATCGACAATGCGCGGGATGCCGCAGTCGGGGTTCGCCACAAAGTCGAAAATCTCCACCTCGGCCCCGTGGGGGGGATAGAAATTCAGTTCCTTCTTGCCGGGCAGCATCCGGTATTTCCATTGGAAATACTGCGATACCGCCACGTCGCGCGGATCGCGCACCAAGAGAACCACCTTCTTGCCCTTGAAATGCGCAAGGCTCTCCCATTCGCGGAGATAGTCGCGCATGTAGTTGTTATGGCTGAACAGCACCTTGGGCGCGGCCGGGTTCAGGCGGTGGAAATTGTCAAACTCCAGCATGTTCTCGGTCGGCAGGGCGAAATGAAGCTGGTAAAAGCGCGAGAGCATGACGCGAAACCAGGTGCGCCCGCTCTTGCCCCAGGACATCAGCACCCAGTCGGTTTCCTGCAATTTGCGGTATTCCTCGCGGCCGCGCAGGCGCCGTTCCAGCCCGAGCTTGCGGGTTTTGGGCAGGAAGAAGAGCGCGCCGAGGATCAGGTGGCGGCTGGCCGTGGCGCGGATTTCCCGGGGTGTGGTGTTGAACATCGTGAGGCGTCTTTCGGGCGGTCGGGGCTTTAAGTCGCGGGGCGATCCGGTGCATAGGAGGCTGGGGCCGGACCGCGCCCCTTTGAACGCAAGCGGCGGGATGATGCAAGCGAAAGTCTGGACATTGCTGGGCCGCAAGGCGGGCGACAACACGCAGGTGGAGACGTTGGCGGCGATGCTCGGCTGGCCGGTCGAGGCCAAGCATATCCGCGCGCGGGCCTGGGAATTGCTGCCGCATCTTGTGTTGGGCGAGACGCTTCTGGGCATCGACCGGGCGGCCTCGTCGGCGTTGGCAACGCCCTGGCCCGATCTGGTGATCAGCGCGGGACGGCGCAACGAGCCGGTGGCGCGCTGGATCAGGGCGCAGGCCGGGGGGCGGGTCAGGTTGGTGCATGTGGGTCGGCCCTGGGCACCACCCGAAACATACGACCTCATCGTCACGACGCCGCAATATTTCCTGCCCGAGGGGGGCAATGTGCTGGTCAATCCGTTGCCCTTGCACGGTCTGAACCGCGAGAGCGTGGCCGGGGATGCGGCACGGCTCGCCCCGCGTCTGGCGCACCTGCCGCGCCCCTGGGTGACGGTGCTGATCGGCGGGGACAGCGGGGCGTTCGTGTTCACGCCCGAGACGGGGCGGCGGCTGGCGGAGGGGGTGGGCCGTCTGGTGGCGGCGACGGGCGGCAGCGTTCTGGTGAGCGACAGCGCGCGCACGCCCGCGCCCGCGCGAGCGGCCTTTCAGGCGGCGCTCGATGTGCCTGCGGCCTGTTATTGGTTCGACGCGAAAGACGCCTGGCCCGAGAACCCCTATCGCGGGTTTCTCGGGCTGGCGGAGCGCTTTGTCGTCACCGGCGAGAGCATGTCGATGCTGGCCGAGGCCGCCGCCATGGCCCGCCCGCTCTATGTCTTCGATCCCGCCGAGCCTGGAGCATGGTGGTGCCGCGCGCATCAGTACGGTGTGAAACCGCTCAGCCACCGGCTTGCGATGCGGCTGGCACCGCTGCGGATGCGGCGTGATGTGGGGCGGATACAGGCGGTGCTTGTGGCCCAAGGCCAGGCGCGCTGGCTGGAGGAGGCCCCCGGCCTGATCGCGGCGGGGGAGGGGTGGTTTTCAGCGGCTGAGGTTGATCCGCTGAGCGGCGCGCGCCGCGCGGCGGCGCGCATCCATGCTCTTTTTGACGCCGCTTAGGCCGCCATCGCCAGATTGCCCGCGCTCAGCGGATGCGCCGGGGCAGGGGGCAGATCGGGGGTCCGTTCGAGGATTTCGAAGGCGTCATGGCGGACGTGGTTCTGCGCCATCTCGCTGCGCAGAAACTCCTCCGAGATCTTGCCCTCGTTCACGCATTCCTTGAGCAGGCCCATGAAGAACCGTTCCTGGTTCTTGTCCGGATGCGCCTTGTAATTGCCCATCAGACCGTATTCACCAAAGAGCTGGCGGCGCAGGCGCAGCACCCATCCGGCGGGGGGGAAGGCGCGGAACCGCTCGGCGGGCCGCCAATCGACCTTGAGACCGGTTTTCCACGGCTGCGTCTTGCGGCGCGTGGTGTGCAGCATCTTGGTCTCGGTGGTGAACTTGTCGAAATCGTTCCACTCTTTCTCGATGAACTCGATCGTCTCGCGCGGTTCCTTGCGCAGGCCGATCCAGTCCTGATAATCGAGCGTGCCCGCGAACATGGCGCGAAACTGCTCCTCCACCTTCCAGTGGGTCAGTTTGGAGCAGTCAAGCAGCATGACCGAAGAGGCGACATTGCCATCAATAAGCCCCTTGGGGCCCGAGCGCATCCGCGCCATGATCGCCTTGCCGTGCATATCGCGGCTGAGCAGATCCCAGATATCCGCGCAGGCGAACACATCAGGGTCGATCACCACCGCGCGCCCCTCGTAGCCCATCAACTCGGGCGGCATCATCCGGGTGGGCGTAAAGGATTGCAGGTCGTCATTGAGCCACACGCGCTTGACCCCGTCGCGCAGGTATTCGCGGCCCTCGTGCTCGGCGAAGAACGGGTAGTCGCGGCTGTCGACGATATGAATGTCGAACTTGTCGTTATGCGACGAATAGCGCCGCAGGGCATGCTCGGCCACGATCGCGCCGACGATCTGCTTGTGGTTGGTCTGGATGAAGACACCGTATTTCATGGGCGAGGTCCGTCCCTTGTCTGTTTTCTGTCGTTGTCGATCTTACATGAAGGCGGCGCGGGGTTCCATGACCGCTGCGTTCACGATCAATGAAACACGCCGCGCCGGTAAAGTTGCCAGAAAAGGCCCCAGATATGGATCAGCGGGCGGCGGCGCACCTTGTCGGGGATCACGACCTCCTGCCCGGAATGGCGCGAGAGCTTCCACGCCAGATAATCCAGGCCCCCCTCGAAGGTGAAGAGCCCCTTGATGAGCCGCGCCATCGAGAGCACCTTGCCCTGCATCCGGCGCAGGCCCCACAGAAGGGGGGCCGCGCGGCGCGCGGTCGGGGCGATTTGCGAGGCGTAGCACAGCGTGCCGCCCGCGTCATGCAGCGCCAGCCGGTCGCCCAGGCGCGGCAAGAGCGCGCGCGTCATCGCGGCGTAGAAATCGCGCCCGTGGCCCGCCAGTTCGGCGGCGCGGGTCTTGCGCTCGGCGCGCAACTCGCTGGCATAGCTGAGCGCGAGCGCGCCCTGCCAGAGCGCCTCGACGGAACCCTCGGGCGGCAGGGCGGGCAGGGCACGGCGCAAAAGCGTTTCGCCAGCGGTGAGAAAGGCCGCGTGGAGGCGCGCCCTGGTCGCGGGGCTGTCCGCCCAGATCACCCGGACCGGCTGTGCGAAGCGCCCCCAGAGGTAGGATTCGAACCGGCCCGGTCCGGTGCCGCGCTCGAATTGGCGCAGGCTGAGCACGGCATATTTGCAGCGCACGGTGGCCTGCCCCAGCGGCGCCTCGAGGTAATAGACATTGGGCGGCAGCATCCGGCCCGCCAGCCGCAGCGCCGCGCGCGGCTCGGCGCGCGGCGTGGGATCGACCAGCACATAAAGATCCACCAGCCCGTCGAGCAGATCGCCGCCGCGCAGGCACGACCCGTAAAGGATCACCGCCTGAAGCCCCGCGCCGAACCGCGCGACCAGAGCGGCATGAAGCACGCCGAGCGCGGGCGTGTCGTCGAGCGTGGGGCCGGGGGCGGCGGGATAGGTCATGCGGGCCTCATCGTGGCGGGCGCAGGAACCGGATCGGACCTTGCGCGCTCACGATAAGCGGATTTTCGCTGGCGCTGGTCACGAAAAGCTCTCCATCAAGGTTCAACTCGCCGTCGAGATGCATCTCGATGCGGTCGCCCCGAAAGCTTTCATAGCCATTCTCGGGCGTGGCGTGGCGACTGGGCCGCCCGCGCAACACCGACAGGATCGTGCGCCCGAACTGCCCCGCGCCGCCCTGAATGGCCGTCAGACCGATGCGCCCGCTTTCCCGCGCCCAGAACGGGCGCATCCCCAGAAAGAGCCGGTCGAGCGTGCTGGCCACGAGGATCAGCATGGGGGCCGCGTCACGTGTGACGGGGCCGCCCGCGCCATGCAGCGCAAGACCCACATGGGTGGGCTGGTAGAACCGCGGATCCTGCCGGATCAACCCCCAGAGCGCGCGGATGAGGATAAGCCCGAGGCTCAATTCCCCGCCCAGACCCCGCGAATGGACATTGTCATGGGCAAAGCGCGTGGCCTGCATGATCGCGCCGGTGCCCAGGAACATGCCGTGGCGCACCGTGCCATCGGCGCCCCCCTCGACCCGCATGATATGGCGGCTGCGGATGTCCGCGCCCACCAGTGGCGCGCCCGCGTCAAGCCAGTCGCAAAGCCGGTCGAGCGCGCGGCGCGGGCCGGAGGCCAGACCGATATCGCCCGCCGTCATGTTGGCGGTGCCCCCCGGCAGCAGCATGATGAGCGGCAGGTCCTCGGCGCGCCACTGCTCCAGCATCAGCCCGAGCGTGGCGGCAATCGTGCCGTCGCCACCGTTGATCACCACCACCTCGGGGGCCTCGGTTCGCAGGGCGGGCATCAGCGCGCGCGCCTCCTCGGGCGAACGGGTGACATGGTGGGTCACCGCGCGGTAGGCGGCAAGGCGGTCGGTGACAGCCTCAAGCCCCTTGCGGTTGTTGCCGCTCACGGCGTTGGACAGGACGCAAACGCGGATCATCGGGCCTCTCGCGGCAAAAGGGCGTCGATGCGCGCCAGGATGCAGGCCATATCGGCATCGGTCTCGGTGGCGGTGGCGGTGTCGGCGCGTGTGGCCGTGCCGTCGTCACCGATCCAGGTGGCAAGGCCCCGGTCGATCAGGGTCTGGTGAAAGCGCGGGAAATGCCGGGTCTGCGGCATGAGCCGCAACCGGAAAAGGGCCCGGGCAAGTGCTATGCGCGCAGCCTCAAGGGCGCTGCCGTGCTGCGGCGGCTGGAAGAGCCGGCTGGCCGCCTGCCTGCGCACGTGATCGAGCCAGCCAAGCCCACCTGTGGGCAGGGGCAGGATTTCCAGCGGTTTGCCAATGCGCGCCACCTCGACCTGCATCGAAATGCTGTCGCCGGTGACGATGAACCGCTCGCCAAGTGCCAGCAACCCTGCATAGGGGTTCTCGCCCTCGGGCGCGTGCCAATCAAAGCTGTGCGCGCCCGCCATCCCCTCGGCCAACGCCGCCACAAACCCCTCGGGCGTGCGGCGCGAGCCGATGATATAGGGCGTGCCGCCCTCGGCCAGCACGGCCGCGATGCGCGCGCGCAGACGCTCGGCTACGCGGGCATCATAGACAAAGGGATTGGTCGGGCCGCCGATGAGAAAGGCCACCAGCGGGCGGGGCAGGGGGCCAAGCCGCGCCTGCCACTCCGCGCGCCCCGTGTCGAGCCGCGCGGGGTCGACGCGCATCAGCGGCAGGCCGATGTTGACGACATTGGGAAAGGGCGCGACCAGGGTCTCGGCGCTGGTGATGATGAGGTCGAAATGGTCCATCATCCCTGAGGGCTTGCCCACCAGAACGATGCGCGCGCGCCCGCCCGATTGCGCCTTGATCCAGAGGGCCGCGTTGGCGGGGCGGCGGCCGCTGGTCAGGATGAGGTCGGGCCAGGGCGGCGCGAGCGCGTCCGAGCGGGCCATGTCGAGATGCGAGAGCGACGCGGCGACGGGCGGCTTGCCCAGCACCCATTGGGGCTGCATTTCGAGATGGCGCAAGTCCGAGGTCCAGCCGCGTTCGCGCAAAAGCGCGTTGGCGATCATCTCCACCTGACCGTTATCGCCGCGCTTGTCGCCAAGCACCCGCCAGATGCGCGGCCCCGTTGCCCCCGCGCTCATGGGCGCCTCACAGCGCCTGCGTCGCGGCCGCGCCGATCCCGAAGAGGGTTTTCAGGCGCGGCGCAAGATCACGCTCGACCAGCGCCTCAAGCTCCGCCACCTGAGCCTCGTCGAAGTAATCGCGGTAGCCGCCCACCTTGGCGCGGCGCACCTTGAAGCTTTCGGGATCATTGGCGTTGCGCAGGGTCAGGCCACCGGAACGGAAAAACCCCTCGCTCTCCATCTTGCGCAGGTTGTCGAAGGAGGCGAATTCGACCGCGTCGGCGATCTCGGCCTCGTCAAAGCTGTCGCCCATCAGCGTCGTGATCTTGCGCAACACGCCGGCCGGATCGGCGCGCAACTCCTCGTAGGAGGTGAGCAGCGTGTGCGGCAGCGCGCCAAGCGCCGCATCCCAGTAATTCAGAAACGCGATGAGCGAAGGCAGGCCGATCTCGCTTTCGCGGACAAACTCCCACATGCCGATATTGCGCCGGTCCACGGGGTTCGAGAGGCCCGCATTGATCAGTTCCTGCTTGTGATCGGACTGCCGCTTGGTGAACTGAAAGAACCATGACACGGCGATGTCGAGCGGATTGCGCGCCAGCAGAACCACCGGTTTCGCGGCCAGATCCCGGTCCTGACGGCCCGGTTGCAAGAGGTCGCCGACCGCGCGTTCATAACTATACCAGCCATTCGTGGCGGCAAAGCCGGGGATCGCGGGGTTGGCATCGGCCAGCGCGGGATAACGGGCGAAATCGCTTTCCGGGATGCCGTGGCGCTGGGCGTAAAGCCGCGTCAGCATGACCTTGAGCCAGGTGTTGCCGCTCTTGGGATGGGCGATGATGATGAGCGAGGAGCGCCGCGCGATATCCACCTCGAGCGCGCCGAGCCGCGCCTTGCGGGCAGAGATGCGCAGGCGGGCAGGCAACACGGCGGTGCTGCCGATGATGGCGGCCTTGCGGATATTGTCGCGGCCGAGATTGCGCAGGGAGGGAATAAGGCTCATGGGATCGGTCCAAAGATGGGGCAGGGATGCACCGGGGCGCGGTCAAGGCCAGCCCTTTGCCGCATCCGGGGCGGGAAGTCCACCCCGGCGGCCCGCGCCCGCCCGCTCAACCGCCGCCCGGGCCGTCACAGTGTTTCGGCGGCGTGAGCGAAACCGGGACGATCCTGCCCGCCCGCCGCCCGCTGCGGTGATGCGCGCGGTTGACCTTGACGGCCCCCCCCGGATATAGCCACCGCGACGCGTGGACAGTCCGATGACTTCGCTTGACAGGTCCGCCACCGCGCACGGGCGGGAGCCACCGGAAAGCGGGTGACGGGATCGAGGATTGGAAAAGACGATGACACAGACCACCCCCCAAGACACCGCCAAAGAGAACGCCAAGGATTACTGCGTTTTCATTCAGGCCAACCACAAGCAGTATATCGGCGCGCTCATCGCCGAATACGCGATCCGGCGGAATTCGAAACACAACGACAAGTTCGATATCCGCATCATGCATTACGATGATTTCCCCGTGTTCAAGGCGCATGAGGGCAAGAAATTCCTGCGCGACGGGGAATGGCGCGAATGGGTCCGCAACGATCTGCAATCCTTTACGCCGACGCGCTTTGCCCCGCCGCAGCTCATGGGGTTCAAGGGCCGCGCCATCGTGATCGACCCCGACGTGTTCGTGATCGCCGATATCTGGGATCTCTTCTCGCGCGACATGCAGGGGGCCGCCGTGATGTGCCGTCCGAAATCGGGGTCCAAGGGCAAGCGCGGGGCGCTCGCCACCTCGGTGATGCTGCTCGACAACGCCAAGCTCACCCACTGGAAATTCGACGAGCAGTTCGCCGCCATGTTCGACGGCTCGCGCGATTACATGCCGTGGATCTCGCTGAAATACGAGGATATCGACACGGTTGCCCTCTTCGAGAACGAGTGGAACGATTTCGACCATCTCGACGAGAACACCAAGGCCATCCACAACACCCAACGCAAGACGCAGCCGTGGAAGACCGGCCTGCCGGTCGATTACCGCGCCGCCGATTCGTTCCGCATCTTCCCGCCGCGCCACTGGTTCCGCCGTGCGCGCCGTGCGCTCTTCGGCGATTACGGTATGGCGGGGCATTACAAGCGTCACCCCGACCCCAAGCAGGAGGCGTTCTTTTTCGGTCTCGTGCGCGAGGCAGTGGAAAAAGGCGTCATCTCGGAGGAGATGCTGCGCGAGGAGATGCGCCAGAACCACGTTCGCCACGATGCGCTCGACCTGATCAAGACGGTCCCGCCGGTCGCCTATCCGGTGACGGCCTGATCCACCGGGTTTCCCTGCGGGCGGGGGGTCGCCCGCAGTCCCCGGTTACTGTTACGAAGCCACCTTTTCCTACAATGGGCACGTCAAAATCGCGGGCATGGATTTGGAGAGGTGGTCGCGAAATTTCGGACCAGTTGTATCGTCGGATGGACGCGGATCCGCGCCACCCGGAGGTGGGGCGCGATCCATCGCGCATCTGCGGTGACGTGATGCCGAGGGCCGTTTCCGGCCCCCGCTTCAGCCTTTTGCCAGCCCGATTCCCCGAAGCGCGTCCTTGATCTCGTCAAGGATTGCCGGGTCGTCGATCGTGGCGGGCATCTTGTAGTCCTGCGCGTCGGCGATCTTGACCATGATCGCGCGCAGGATCTTGCCCGAGCGGGTCTTGGGCAGCCGGTCCACCACCACCGCCAGCTTGAACGCCGCCACCGGGCCGATCTGATCGCGGATCAGTTTGACGCATTCGGCGGTGATTTCGGCATGGGGGCGGTTGACGCCCTTGGTCAGGCAGACAAATCCCACCGGCGTCTGGCCCTTCAATTCATCCGCCGCGCCGATCACGGCACATTCGGCCACGTCCGGGTGGCTGGCCAGAACCTCCTCCATCGCGCCGGTGCTCAGGCGGTGACCGGCCACGTTGATCACGTCATCGGTGCGCGCCATGATCCAGAGATAGCCATCCTCGTCCTTCATGCCCGCATCGCCTGTCTCGTAATAGCCGGGGAAGGTGTTGAGATAGGATTTGCGATAGCGCGCATCGGCATTCCACAGCGTCGGCAGCGTGCCCGGTGGCAAGGGCAGCTTGACCGCAATCGCGCCCAGCGTGCCGGGGGGCACCTCGTGCCCGCCCTCGTCGAGGATGCGCACATCATAGCCGGGCATCGCCACGGTCGGAGAGCCGACCTTGACCGGCAGCGCCTCAAGCCCCACGGGATTGCCCGCGATGGTCCAGCCGGTCTCGGTCTGCCACCAATGGTCATAGACCGGCACGCCCATCTTGTCGGCGGCCCAGTTGATCGTATCCGGGTCTGCCCGCTCGCCCGCGAGATAGAGCGCGCGCAGGTGCGAGATGTCGTATTTCGCCAGTTCCTTTGCCTCGGGATCGTCGCGCTTGATCGCGCGCAGGGCCGTGGGGGCGGTGAAAAAGCTGCGCACCTTGTGCTCGGAGATCACGCGCCAGAACGTGCCCGCATCGGGGGTGCCCACCGGCTTGCCCTCGAACACGATGGTGGTGTTGCCGTGGATGAGCGGCCCGTAGCAGATATAGCTGTGGCCCACGACCCAGCCGACATCGGACGCGGCCCAGAACACCTCGCCCGGATCGACATTGTAGATGTTCTTCATCGTCCAGTTGAGCGCCACCAGGTGCCCCCCGGTGGGGCGCACCACGCCCTTGGGCGCGCCGGTGGTGCCGGAGGTATAGAGGATATAGGCCGGGTGGTTGCCCTCGACCGGGACACATTCGGCGGGCTCGACCCCGTATTGGAAGGCGTGCCAGTCGAAATCGCGGCCCTCGATGAGCTTGGCCACCTCTTCCTCGCGCTGGAAGATCACGCAGAATTCGGGCTTGTGCGCGGCCTGCTCGATGGCCCCGTCCAAGAGCGGCTTGTAATGCACCACGCGGCCCGGTTCGATCCCGCAGGAGGCGGCGATGATGCATTTGGGTGCGCAATCGTCGATCCGGACCGCCAGCTCATGCGCGGCAAAGCCGCCGAACACGACTGAGTGCACCGCGCCGATGCGCGCGCAGGCCAGCATCGCCTCCAGCGCCTCGGGCACCATCGGCATGTAGATGATGACGCGGTCGCCCTTCTCCACGCCCTTCGCACGCAGCGCCCCCGCCAGACGGGCCACGCGACTGCGCAGTTGCGCATAGCTGATCTTGTGCTTGGTGCCGGTCACGGGGCTGTCATGGATGATGGCCGCCTGCGCGCCGCGCCCGGCCTCGACATGGCGATCCACCGCGTTCCAGCAGGTATTCACCAGCCCGTCGGAGAACCATTCATAGAGCGGGGCATTGTCGTCAAAAAGCGCCTTCGAGGGCTTTTGCACCCAGTCGATCTTGTCGGCCTCTTCCATCCAGAAGCCTTCGGGGTCCGCCAGCGACCGCGCATAGATATCCTTGTATCCCATGGTATCCTCCTCCGATCCATTGCATTTCTGTTACGAGGCCACTGCCCTTGCGGCAAGCCTCATGGGCGGGGGCGTGGCAGAAGGCCGCGAAAAATTTGCAGAAATCGGAGAGATGTGGTTGCAAACTTATGCAAACACCCTCTGAATATGCCTTCAGGGCCGGTTCTGAACCAGATTTTGCAAATTCATGCTGCATCACCTGCGAAGCGGCGATTCTATCCGTAATGCGCCACCGGCGTGCCTGCGATGGCCGCCATGTTGAGAAGGCCGCGCGCCGTGATCCCCGGTGTCACCACATGCGCGCGGTTGCCCATGCCCATCAGGATCGGCCCCACCTCGAGCCCGCCGGCCTTCATCTTGAGGATGTTGCGCACGCCCGAGGCCGCGTCGGCATGGCCGAAAACAAGCACGTTGGCCGCGCCCTCCAGCCGGTTGCCGGGCAGCAGCCGCTCGCGCAATTCCGGGTCGAGCGCGGCGTCGATGTTCATTTCGCCTTCATAGGCGAAATCGCGCGGCGCGCGGTCGAGAAGGGCAATTGCGGCGCGCAGCCGCTGCCCGGACCCCTCGGCCTGGTTGCCGAATTGCGATTGCGAGCAGAACGCCACCTTGGGGGTCAGGCCGAAGCGGCGCACATGGCGCGCGGCGCCAATGGCGATTTCGGCAAGGTTTTCGGGCGTGGGGCGTGAATAGACATGGGTATCGGCGATGAACAGCGGCCCGTCCTCGAGGATCATCATGCTGAGCGCGCCATGCGGGTGGTGCGTCTCGTCCTGAAGAAGCTGCGTGACATAATTGAGATGCCAGCGGAATTCCCCGAAGGTGCCGCAAATGAGGCAGTCGGCCTCTCCGCGCTGCACCATCACGGCCCCGATGGCGGTGGTGTTGGTGCGCATGACTGCCCGTGCGATATCGGGCGTCACGCCGCGCCGCGCCATGATCGAATGGTAGGTTTCCCAATAGTCGCGGTAGCGCGGGTCGTTTTCGGGGTTGACGATGGTCAGGTCGCGCTCGGGCCGGATGGTGAGGCCCGCGCGTTCGCATCGCCGCGCGATGACCTCGGGGCGCCCGATCAGGATCGGCTGTTCCGTGGTCTCCTCTAGGATCGCCTGCGCGGCGCGCAACACGCGCTCGTCCTCGCCTTCGGCAAAGACGATGCGGCGCGAGGCGCTGCGCGCGGCCTCGAAGACCGGGCGCATGAGCAGCGCGGATTTGAACTGGCTCGCGTCAAGATCGGCCTTGTATTGGGCAAGGTCCTCGATGGGGCGCGTGGCCACGCCCGTCTCCATGGCCGCGCGCGCCACGGCGGTCGAGACGACGCCGGCAAGGCGCGGATCAAACGGCTTCGGGATCAGGTAATCGGCACCGAATGTCATCTCTTCGCCGCGATAGGCCGCCGCCGCCTCGGCGCTTGTCGTGGCGCGGGCCAGCTCTGCGATACCTTGCACGCAGGCCACCTGCATGGCGTCGTTGATCTCGGTCGCGCCCACGTCGAGCGCCCCCCGGAAGATGAACGGGAAGCACAGCACGTTGTTGACCTGATTGGGAAAATCCGAGCGGCCCGTGGCGATGATCGCGTCGGGCACAGCGGCACGGGCCAGATCTGGCATGATTTCGGGATTGGGATTGGCGAGCGCAAAGACGATGGGCCGCGCGGCCATCTGCGTCACCATCTCGGGCTTCAGGATATCCGGTCCCGAAAGGCCGAGGAAGAGATCCGCGCCGCCGATCACCTCGCCAAGCGTGCGCAGGTCGCTCACCTGTGCAAATGCCGCCTTCTCGGGGTTCATATCCACCTCGCGGCCCTCGTGAACCAGCCCGTGAATGTCGCACAGCCATACATTCCCGCGCTTCACGCCCAGCTTCAGCAGCATGTTGAGGCAGGCGATGCCCGCAGCACCGCCGCCGGTCGAGACCACCTTGATATCCTCGAACCGCTTGCCCGCCACATGCAGCGCATTGACCGCCGCCGCCCCGACAACAATGGCTGTGCCGTGCTGATCGTCGTGGAATACGGGGATGTTCATGCGCGCACGGCAAATCCGTTCAACGATGAAACAATCGGGTGCCTTGATGTCTTCGAGGTTGATCGCGCCAAAGGTCGGCTCCAGCGCGCAGACGATCTCGGCGAGCTTTTCGGGGTCGGGTTCGTTCACCTCGATGTCGAAACAGTCGATATGGGCGAATTTCTTGAAGAGCACGGCCTTGCCCTCCATCACCGGCTTGGAGGCCAGCGCGCCAATGTTTCCAAGACCCAGAACGGCGGTGCCGTTGGTCACCACCGCAACCAGATTGCCGCGCGCGGTGAAACGGCGCGCACTTTGCGGATCGGCCTTGATTTCGAGACAGGCCTCGGCGACGCCGGGGCTGTAGGCGCGCGCAAGGTCGCGCCCGTTCGCCATCGGCTTGGTGGCGCGGATTTCCAGTTTGCCGGGCTTCGGAAACTCGTGGTAATCGAGCGCCGCCTGCCGCAGCGAATCCCCGTGGCTGTCCGTCATGTCCATCCTCCCTGCCGATAACTGGTTTAGCGTTAAACCATCTCCCGGCGTCGTCATAAGCAGCCCCGCGCCGCAATACAAGCGCAGCTTGCACCCTGCCGCGCCGTCCCGCAATCCCGGCGTTGCCTCAAGCGGCATTTTCTGGAATGACACGCCAACCCGACCGCAAGAGGCCCGCCATGACCCAGCATCTGACCATCGTCGAGCACCCGCTTGTGCAGCACAAGCTGACCCTTATGCGGCAAAAGGAGACCTCGACCGCCGTGTTCCGCCAGTTGCTGCGCGAGATAAGCCAGCTTTTGGCCTATGAGGTCACGCGCAGCCTGCCGATGTCCACGCGCCCGATCGAGACCCCGCTGACCGAGATGGACGCGCCGGTGCTCGCCGGGCGAAAGCTCGCGCTCATTTCCATCCTGCGCGCGGGCAACGGACTTCTGGACGGGATGCTGGAGCTGATCCCGTCGGCGCGTGTGGGCTTTGTCGGGCTATACCGCGACGAGGAGACGTTGCAGCCGGTGAAATACTATTTCAAGGTGCCCGACCTGCTGGATCAGCGCCTGACCATCGTGGTCGATCCGATGCTCGCCACGGGCAATTCATCGGTTGCGGCGATTTCCATGCTCAAGGAGGCGGGCGCGCGCGATCTGCGCTTTCTGTGCCTTCTGGCCGCGCCCGAAGGTGTGGCGCGGATGCGCGAGGTGCATCCCGATGTGCCGGTCGTCACCGCCGCCCTCGACGAGCGGCTCAATGACAAGGGCTATATCCTGCCGGGACTAGGGGATGCGGGCGACCGCATGTTCGGCACCAAATAAGCTATTCACTGTTTACTCACTGCGCAAAATAAGGCAATCTTGCCATGTTTTGTTCGGGGGGACGACATGACGGTTTCCAGACTTGCGATCCTTGCCGCTGTCGCGGCCATTTCCGGTGCATCTGCCGCATCCGCACAATCGCTGCGCAACCTGTCCACGCCGGCAGAGTTTCCGCCATCGAGTTTCGCCGGAAATCAGTATGTTGACAGCAAGGGCTGTGTCTTCATCCGCGCCGGTGTCGGGGCGAACACCAATTGGGTCCCGCGCCTGACCGGCGCGCGCCAGCAGATGTGCGGATTCGAGCCGTCCCTTGCCCGTGCCGCGCCCGCCCCGCAACCGCAGGCCGCGCCGCAGACCCGGACGGCCACCGCCCCGGCCCCCCGCGCTCAGCGGGCACCGCAACCACAGGCCCGCGCACAGGCCCGCACCGCCGCACCCGCACCGCAAACCCGCACCGCAGCGGCCCCGGCCCCGAGCGCGCAGCAGCAGCCACCGCGCGCGGTGGCCACTGCTCCGGCACCGCGCCAGCAGGCGGCCCCGCAACAGACTGTCCGTGTCGCTGCGCCTGCGCCTGCGCCCGTGCGCGCCGCCGCGCCGGCACCGCAGGTGGTCCGGGTCGAGACCACGACCGTGCCCCCGCGCCCGACCGGCACCGCGCGCGTCCTGACCCCGCCCGATCCGGGCCGGACAGCCTGCGCCGGGGCCTCCGGTGTTTCTGCGGCCTATATGGTGCAGCACAACGGCTCGCCCGTGCGTTGCGGCCCGCAGGCGGCACCTTATGTCACCTATGCACGCGGCAGCGGAACGCGTGGGACCGTGGTTTCTGCCGCACCCCGCCCCGGCACCCGCGCCACGCCCGCCACCGTGCCGCCGCAAACCCGCATCGCGCCGCGCCAAGTCTATCAGGAGCAGGTCACGAGCCTTGCCGGGATCGCGGTGCCACCGGGGATGAAACCCGTCTGGGACGATGACCGCCTCAACCCGCAGCGCGCCCACCAGACGTTCGAGGGCAGGGAGCAGATGCAGGTGATGTGGACAAACACGGTGCCGCAGCGTCTGATCGACCGGCGCACCGGGGCGGATGTGATCCACAATTTCCCCGGCCTCCAGCCCCCGTTCACCAGTTTCGAGGAGCAGCGCGCCGCCGGTGTGCGCGTTGCCACGCGCGGGGTCTATGTGCCCGATCCGGTGACCGTGCGCAGAAGCGGGACGGGCGCGCCGCGCGCCACCGCAGTTGCGCGCGCGGCGCAATCCCCGGCCCCGCAGGCAGTGGCACAGGCCCCGGCGGCACCGAGCGCCACGGTCTCGACCCGCTCCGCGCCGGACGCCGCGCGGCCGCGCTATGTGCAGGCCGGGCTCTATGCCGACCCGGCACAGGCGCGCGCGGCCGCCGGACGGATCGCCGGGGCGGGCCTGCCGGCACGCCAGGGGACGTTGACACGGAACGGGCGCGACCTCACGCTGGTGCTCGCCGGTCCCTTTGCGTCACAGGCAGAGGCGCAACGCGGCGCGGCGCGGCTGTCGGGCATGGGATTCGCCAATCTCCGGCTGAGATGAGGCCCTGACGCCCGCATCGACGCCCGCATCGGGCTTCGGCGGGGGCAAGGGGCGCGCGTCGGGCCGCGAGGGCCGCCGTTCGCGGTCAAATGCCCTGCATGACGCCCTCGCGCGACTACAAATATCCGCGACATGTCGCTTTTTCGGCGTAATCCTGCATACATTGAAAAGAGAGCGCGACACGCGCGCCTGACCAAAAGCAGGTGAGCCATGCCCTGGCGTGACTGGACAAAGGCGATCTATGACTGGCTGCGCCCCGGCCCGACCGGAGAGCATACGGCCTTTGCCCATCGGCGCGGGCCGGTCAATCACGTGCTCATCCTCGACGGCACCATGTCGACGCTGGCCAAGGGCTATGAGACGAATGCGGGCCTCACCTTCAAATTGCTGCGCGAGGTGGCGGGGCCGGACCTGTCGCTGTTCTACGAGGCGGGGATTCAATGGCGCGACTGGCGTGCGACCGGCGATATCGTGCTGGGGCGCGGCATCAACCGGCAGATCCGCCGCGCCTATGGCTATCTGTCGAGCCGGTATCGCCCCGGCGACCGGATTTTCCTGCTGGGCTATTCGCGCGGGGCCTATGCGGTGCGCTCGCTGGCGGGGGTGATCGACCGGATCGGCCTGTTGCGATCGGAGGTGGCGACGGAGCGGAACGTGCAGGCGGCCTACCGTCACTATCAATGCCATCCCGATGGGGCGGCGGCGCGCGCCTTTGCGCAGGCCAATTGCCATGCCGATACCCATGTCGAAATGATCGGCGTCTGGGATACGGTCAAGGCGCTCGGCCTGCGCGTGCCGATCCTGTGGCGGTTCCGCGCGGACCGTCACGGGTTTCACAATCATCACCTCGGCCACACCACGCGTCACGGGTTTCACGCGCTGGCGCTCGATGAGACGCGGCGCGCCTATACGCCGGTGCTGTGGGAGTGCCCTCCCGGTTTCGACGGGCATGTGGAGCAGGTCTGGTTTCGCGGCTGCCATTCGGATGTGGGCGGGCAGTTATGCGGTGTTCATGCCGCGCGTCCGCTGGCGAATATCCCGCTGGTGTGGATGCTGGAGCGGATGGAGGGCTGTGCCTTGCCGCTGCCCGGGGACTGGCGCGCGCGGTTTCCGACTGATGTGGATGCGCCCTCGGTCGGCACATGGTTGGGCTGGAGCAAGATCCTGCTGCTGCGCGGCCCGCGCGTGGTGGGGCGCGACATGTCCGAGCGCCTCCACGAGAGTGTGACCGGCCCCTTGCGGCGCGGCTGGCGCGGTCCGCGCCTCACCGGGCGGCTCAGCGAGACGGCGGATGTCCCGGCGCCGGGCGTTACCCGGGACGCATGACAAGGCAGGTGGTGGAGCCGGTGGCGTAGAGCCGGCCGTCCTCGATCCCGCGCAATTCCCCCATGGCGACGGCGGTAGAGCGGCCCTTGTGCTGGATGAGGCCGGTGGCGCGCACGGGCAGATCAAGCGGCAGGGCGCGGGCGATGTTCACCTTGAATTCCAGCGTGGTATAAAGCTCTCCGCGTTCCAGTTCGGTCATCACCGCGCAGCCCATGCAACTGTCGAGAATGGCCCCATACCAGCCGCCATGCACGCCCCCCATCGGGTTCATCGCGTCGAAGGTGGCGGCCCCCTCGAACGCCACCCGCCCGCGCGCGGCCTCGGTTGGCGCAAAGCCGAGCGTGCGCCCGATGGGCGGCTGTGGCAGGCGGCCCGCGATCATGTCTTCGATGAAATTCAGCCCCGTGCGCGTGAGGATCGCGTCGCGGCCGGGCAGGTCGGCGGGGGAGGCGGCAAAGGTCATGGCGTGGTCTCCGGTCGGTGATCCCTGCCTTGGTAGGCAAAGCCGGGACGGTCGGCAACCGCCCAGTCGGCAACCGCCCAGTCGCCAACCGCCCGGTCGCCGGATCAGGCGTCGCAACCTCTCGCGCGGGCCTGCCGCCGCTTGTGGCGCGCATAGATGATCCGCGCCACGATATGGGTATAGCCCCAGCGGCACAGGTGACAGACCCCCGGCACCCGCCCGATCCGCGCCAGCCAGCGATAGCGCGGCATCTGGTCCCAGAGCACCAGAAAGGCGTCGAAACCCACATGGAGCCGCCCCTCGTGCAGCACATGCAACAGGCGCGCGGCCTCGTCTTCGGTCACGCCCCAACGGTCAAGATCGGTGCGGTTGAGATCGTCAAACGCAATTGGCAGGGCCGCGCGCGCGGCATAGCCCTCATAGACGGCCATCTCGGATTTGCAGACCGGGCAATCGCCGTTGAAGAGCGCGCGGGTATGGGGGGCGGTGGTCATGGTTGAGCTTCCTTTCAGTCGTGGAAGTGGCGCGCCGCCCGATCATGTCCAGAGGCCGATTGCCGCAGCGCGCGCTTGCAAATGCGGGGGGGCGCGCGCATATCCTGCGGGCATGACACGGATCCTCACGCTTTGCGCGGTGCTCTGGACCGCGCTTTTCGCCCCGGCCCTGGCGCAAGTGCCCCAGAGCCGCGCAGAAATGTCGCTCAGCTTTGCCCCGGTGGTGCGCGAGGCCGCCCCGGCAGTGGTCAATATCTACGCCAGCCGCGTGGTCGCCGCGCGCGCCAGCCCGTTCCGGGGCGATCCGTTCTTCGAGCGGTTCTTTCAGGATTTTGGCGCGACGCGCCCACGGGTGCAGAACTCGCTTGGCTCGGGCGTGATCCTGTCGTCGGACGGCATCGTTGTCTCGAACTATCACGTTGTGGGCGAGGCCACGGAAATCCGCGTGGTGCTCAATGACCGGCGCGAATATGCGGCAAGGGTGCTTCTGGGCGATGAGGAGGCGGATCTGGCGGTGCTTCAGGTCGAGGGTGCGCCGGTGTTGCCCGCGCTCGAGTTGCGCGACAGCGATACGGTCGAAGTGGGCGAGTTGGTGCTGGCCATCGGCAACCCGTTCGGCGTGGGCCAGACCGTGAGTAGCGGGATCGTGTCGGGGCTGGCGCGCTCAGGCACGGCCATGGGCAATGCGCGCGGCTATTTCATCCAGACCGATGCGCCGATCAATCCGGGCAATTCCGGCGGCGCGCTGGTCGATATCAATGGACGGCTCATCGGCATCAACACGGCGATCCTGTCACGTTCGGGCGGCTCGAACGGGATCGGCTTTGCCATTCCCTCGGGCCTTGTGGCGCAGTTCGTGGCGCAGGCGCGGGCGGGCAAGGCGGAGTTTGCGCGGCCCTGGGCGGGCCTGGGCGGTCAGCCGGTGACGCCCGATGTGGCCGAGGGGCTGGGGCTTGCGCGGCCCGATGGCATCGTGATCTCGCAGGTTCATCCGCAGAGCGGCTTTGCCGGGGTGTTGCGCCCCGGCGATGTGGTGGCGGCGGTGGATGGCGCGCCCGTCAACAGCCCTGCCGAGATGGTTTACCGCCTGTCGCTGGCCGGGATCGGGGCAGAGGCCAGGATCACCCGGCTGCGCGAGGGCGAGGAGGAAGAGATCACGGTGGGTCTGATCGCCGCGCCGGATGATCCGCCGCGCAACCGTATCGTCACGGGGCCGCGCGCGGCATTGCCGGAGGTCACGCTTGTCACCATCAACCCGGCGGTGATTGACGCCTTTCGCCTGCCGCTCTCGGCGGAGGGGGTTCTGGTCGAGGCACCGGGGCCCTACGGGGCGCGGGCAGGCTTGCGGGCAGGGGACATCCTGCGCGGCGTGAATGGGGCCGGGACGCGCGACAGCGCCGGGGCGGCGCGGGCGCTGGAGGCGGCGGGGCGCGGTCTGATCCTCGATGTGGAGCGTGTCGGGCGGCGGATCGCGCTGCGGCTGAGGCGCTAGGCGGTGGCGGACCTTTTCGACGGCGACACCCCCGCGCCCCGCGCCGCCCCGCCGCGCCCGCTTGCGGACCGGTTGCGCCCGCGCACGCTCACAGAGGTGATCGGGCAGGATCAGGTGCTGGGACCGGAGGCCCCGCTTGGCGTGATGCTGGCCTCGGGCAGTCTCGGCTCGCTCATCCTCTGGGGGCCGCCGGGGGTGGGCAAGACCACCATCGCGCGGCTTCTGGCCGCCGAGACGGACCTGCATTTCGTGCAGATCAGCGCGATTTTCACCGGCGTGCCGGAATTGCGGCGCGTGTTCGACGAGGCGCGGCACCGGCGCGGCAACGATCAGGGCACGCTTCTCTTCGTCGATGAGATCCACCGCTTCAACAAGGCGCAGCAGGACGGGTTCCTGCCGCATATGGAGGATGGCACGATCCTTCTGGTGGGGGCGACGACGGAAAACCCGTCCTTCGAGTTGAACGCGGCGCTTTTGAGCCGGGCGCAGGTGCTGGTGCTGGAGCGGCTGTCGCTGGCGGATCTGGAGCGGTTGGCGCAGCGGGCGGAAAAGGAGCTGGGCCGCGCGCTGCCGCTGGATGGCCCGGCGCGCGAGGCGCTGCTGGAGATGGCCGATGGCGACGGGCGCGCGCTTCTGAACCTGATCGAGCAGGTGGCGGCGTGGAAGGTCGAGGGCCGGCTGGACAGTGCCGCGTTGGCCGCGCGGCTGATGAAGCGCGCGGCGCAGTATGACAAGTCAGGCGACGCGCATTACAACCTGATTTCGGCGCTGCACAAATCGGTGCGCGGCTCGGACCCGGATGCGGCGCTTTACTGGCTGGCGCGGATGCTGGCGGGGGGCGAGGACCCGCGTTATCTGGCGCGGCGGATCACGCGCATGGCGATCGAGGATATCGGGCTGGCTGATCCGCAGGCGCAGAGCATTTGTCTGCACGCCTGGGAGGTCTATGAACGGCTGGGCAGCCCCGAGGGCGACCTGGCGCTTGGTCAGGCGGTGATCTACCTTGCGCTCGCGCCCAAGTCGAACGCGGGCTATGCGGCGTTCAAGGCGGCGCTGCGTGAGGCAAAACGCACGGGCAGCGCGCCGCCGCCCAAGCACATCTTGAACGCGCCCACCCGGTTGATGAAAGAGCAGGGCTATGGCGCGGGCTATGCCTATGACCACGATGAGGAAGACGGGTTCTCGGGGCAGAATTACTTTCCCGAAGGGATGAAGCGGCCTGTCCTCTACACCCCGCCCGAGCGCGGTTTCGAGCGCGAATTGAAGAAACGACTCGATTATTTCGCCAGGCTGCGCGCGCGGAAGGGGTGATCTTTTCGTCGGATTTGTCGGGCGATGTCGTTTTCTGACATGCCCCTTTAAGACAAAAACCTTCGCCTCAAGGGTGGCAACCCCGGAAATTTCGTGTTTTGATACAGTCATGTCGTTTTTGAGCATCCAGACAGACCCCCTGGCTAGGAAGCTGAAGTCCAAGGCCGCGCCTGCGCGTCTTGCAACGACAGATCAACCAAAAAACAGGGAAAACACATGACCAGGAAAACCGACCAGATGTTGATGGACAAGCTGGCGATGGCGGCCCGTTCGGGCAGCATCTCGCGCCGCTCGTTCATGCACTATGCCGCCGTGGCGGGGGTGACCACCTCTGCCGCGACCGGGCTTTGGACCAAATCCGCCGCCGCGGCACCGCAGCGCGGCGGCACATTCCGCTGGGGCGTGCATGACGGCAACACCTCGGACACACATGACCCGGGCACCTATGTGACCCGGCAGATGATCTATCTGGCCCATACCTATCGCAGCTACCTGACGATGATCACGCCGGAAAACGCGCTCGGCCCGGATCTCGCCACCGGCTGGGAGGCAAGCCCCGACGCCGCGGAATGGACCTTCTCGCTCAATGAGAACGCCACTTTCCACAGTGGCCGGAAATGCACGTCTGCCGACGTGGTGGCGAGCTTCAATCATCACCGCGGCGATGACAGCACCTCGGCGGCCAAGGCGCTTCTGAGCGATGTGACCGACATTCGCGCCGATGGCGATTACAAGGTTGTCTTCACGCTGTCGCGCGGCAATGCCGACCTGCCCTGGCTGATGACCGACTATCACTTTGCCATTTGTCCGGCCAATGACGACGGGTCGATCAACTGGCAGTCGGGTGACGGCACCGGACCCTACAAGATCGAGACCGGCAATTTCGGTATTCAGTGGGAACTCTCGCGCCACGATGGCTGGCACGGCGAGGGGGCTTATTTCGACAGGGTCAACATGATCGTGCTCAACGACCCCAACGCGCGCCAGACCGCTCTTGTGACGGGCGATGTGGACGCGGTCTCGCTCATCGAGCTCAAGACCATGGCGCTGTTGCAGCGCAACCCCGACATCAACGTGGAAAACGTCCCCTCAGGCGGGGCGATCACCATGCCGATGTTCTGCGACACGGCACCCTTCAGCGATGTGCGCGTGCGCACCGCGCTCAAGCTGGCGATGGACCGCGACGAGATCATCGAGAAGATCGCGTTCGGCGCGGCCACCAAGGGCAACGATTTCCACCTCTCGCCGGTCCAGCCCTATTGGCCCGACGACATCCCGCAGCGCGCGTATGACCCGGACCAGGCGAAATCGCTGCTGAAAGAGGCTGGTCACGACGGGCTTTCGGTCAACATGTCGGTGGCCGAGACCGTCTATACCGGCGCGGTGGACATGTGCGTGCTCTATGCCGAACAGGCCAAGGCGGCGGGCATCAACATCAACGTCGTGCGCGAGCCGAATGATGGCTACTACTCCGATGTGTGGCTGAAAAAGCCGTTCTCGGCCGTATCCTGGGGCGCGCGCCCGACGCCGGACGTGATGTTCACGCTGGCCTACAAGGACGATGCCGCCTGGAACGAAAGCCGCTGGCAGAACGAGCGGTTCAACGAGCTGCTGCTCAAGGCCAAGGCAGAGCTTGACGACACCCTGCGCGGCGAGATGTATCGCGAGATGTGCCTGCTCATGCGCGATGATGGGGGCACGTTGCTGCCCTTCTTCAACAACTGGGTCTATGCGCGCGGCAAGGGCGTCGAGCGTGCCGAGAACATCGCGGCAAGCTGGGAGTGCGACGGCGCACGCGCTGCGAGCCGCTGGTGGTTCTCGGCCTGATCGCGGCCCATTGAGACGGGTTCGGCCCCCTGAAGCGGGGGCCGGACGCCCATTTTGGCGGGAAGCCGGGAAAAAAACGGCACCGCCCACGAAAAAAGCCGCTACGCTGGTCGCATGAGTCTGCGCGACGTCGCGGGCCAAGAAAAAGAATAACAACAGGAGGGAAAGATGGGGGATATCCTTGGGCTGGTCGCCAAGCGGCTTGGTCTGGGACTGGTCATTTTGCTGATCATTTCCGTGATCATCTTCTTCATGGTCGAGCTTTTGCCCGGCGATATCGCGCAGGCCGTGCTGGGGCAGGGGGCGACACCCGAAAACCTGGCCGCGCTGCGCAAGGAGATGGGGCTCGATCAGCCGGCCATCGTGCGGTATCTGGACTGGCTTTCGGGCGCGGTGATGCTCGATTTCGGCAATTCCATCGTCACCGGCGCGAGCGTCTCGGAGACCATCGGCGAGCGGTTCGCCAACACGCTGTTCCTCGCCACCTACGCGGCGGCCATCGCGGTGCCGATCTCGATCATCCTCGGGGTGCTGGTGGCGCTGGCGCGCAACTCGATCTTCGACCGGGTGGCGAACGTGGCGACGCTGACCTCGATCTCCTCCCCCGAGTTTTTCCTCGGTTACATCCTCATCCTCTATCTCGCGGTCAAGACGGGCATGTTCCCGGCCATCGCAAGCCTGCGGGAGGGGATGGATTTCTGGGATCTGCTTTACCGCACCTTCCTGCCGGCGCTGACGCTGGTGCTGGTGGTGACGGCGCATATGATGCGCATGACGCGGGCGGCGATCATCAACCTTCTGGCAAGCCCCTATATCGAGATGGCGCGCCTCAAGGGCACACCGCCCTGGAAGGTGATCGTGAAACACGCGCTGCCCAATGCCTGGGCGCCGATCATCAACGTGGTGGCGCTCAACCTCGCGTATCTCATCACCGGCGTGGTGCTGGTGGAGGTGGTGTTCGTCTATCCGGGCATCGGTCAGGCGCTGGTCGATGCGGTCAGCAAGCGCGATTTCCCGGTGGTTCAGGCGTGTTGCCTGATCTTTGCGGCGACGTTCATCCTGCTCAACCTCGCGGCGGATGTTGGGGCAATCCTCACCAATCCGCGCCTGCGGCATCCGAAATAAGGGGGGCAGAGACATGAGCGTTTTCGTCATCATCTACTATACTCTGCTTCTCGGCGCGTCCTGCCTTGCGGCCTATTT
The DNA here is from genome assembly GCF_053628555.1 of Roseovarius sp. MBR-79. Taxonomy (NCBI): domain Bacteria; kingdom Pseudomonadati; phylum Pseudomonadota; class Alphaproteobacteria; order Rhodobacterales; family Roseobacteraceae; genus Roseovarius; species Roseovarius sp. MBR-79. The sequence continues at coordinate 49,281 of NZ_JBRJGP010000014.1, forward strand.
CAACAAGCGGTCGGCGTTTTTGCTGATCTTCTCGCTCACGCTGGTCTCCTTCGTGCTGGGGATCGTGGGCGGGGTGGGCGCGCTGCGCGGCGTGGCCATTGCGGCGGGCTTGCTGGCGCTGGCGGCGATGGTGTCCTATGCCTTCCGCGAGTTCCTGATTGCCATCGCCTCGCACAACATGGCCAAGGAGTTGCGCACCGCGCCGCTGACGGCAGCCTTTGGCATGTTCGTGATCTTCACCTATGCCATCGCGGGCATCTTCGCCCCCTGGATCGCGCCCTTCGGCGAGGCGCAGGTGATTTCCTCGGCCTTCGCTCCGGCGGATGAGAACATGCTGCTGGGGGCCGATCAGCTTGGCCGCGACATGTTCAGCCGCATCATCTATGGCGCGCGCAACACGGTGGCACTGGCGCTGGCGGGGACGGTTCTGGCCTTCACGCTGGGGGCGATGGCGGGGCTTCTGGCGGCGACCACGGGGGGTTATTTCGATCAGTTCCTCGGGCGCATGTCCGACGTGATCATGTCGATCCCGTCCTTGATCTTCGCGCTCTTGATGCTGTCGATCTTTGGCGGCGAATTGGCCAACGACACCACGAGCTTCTGGCTCCTGACCGGGTTCGCGGTGCTGGTGGGGCTCTTGTTCGTCACGGCGGTGGCGGAGGGCAATATCCTGTCCTGGGTCATCGGGCTTGCGATCATGGTCGGGGTGGCGGTGGCCTTTGCCGGGGGGATGTTGGTCATCTTCAACCCCTCCGAGATCATCCTCGTGCTGGTCGTGGCGGTGATCTACAGCCCGCGCGTGTTCCGACTGACGCGGGCGGTCGCGGGCAACGTGGTGGTGATGGATTATATCGAGGCGGCCAAGCTGCGGGGCGAGCGGCGCTGGTATCTGATCCGCCGCGAGATCCTGCCCAACTCGGCCGCGCCGCTGGTGGCGGAATTCGGCCTTGAATTCTGCTTCGTGTTCCTGCTCATCGCGGGGCTTTCGTTCCTCGGCCTCGGGATTCAGCCGCCAACGGCGGATTGGGGCTCGATGGTGCGCGAGAATGCGACGCTGATTTCGTTCGGCGAACTGACCCCGCTCATCCCGGCCGCGGCCATCGCGCTTTTGACGGTGGCGGTCAACTTCGTGGTGGACTGGATGCTCTACCGCTCCTCCGGCCTGAAGGTGTGAACCCATGATCAAGAAAAAAGACGTTCTTCTCAAAATCCGTGACCTGAAGATCGAGGGCTATTCGGACGAGACCTGGGTGCCGATCATCAAGGGGGTGGATCTGACGCTCCACCGGGGCGAGGTGATGGGCCTCATCGGCGAGTCGGGGGCGGGCAAGTCCACCATCGGGGCGGCCTGCATGGGCTATGCCCGTGACGGTACGCGCATCTCGAACGGGTCGATCGAGTTCGACGGGATGGAGTTGACCACCGCAACCGAGGCCGACCGGCGGATGCTGCGCGGTTCGCGCATCGCCTATGTCGCGCAATCGGCGGCAGCCTCGTTCAACCCGGCGCACAAGATCATCGACCAGCACACCGAGGCGCCGCTGCAATACCGGCTCAAGAAACGGCTGGAGGCGCAGGAAGACGCGATGGAGCTTTATGAAAAGCTGCGCCTGCCCAATCCGCAGGAAATCGGCTTTCGCTATCCGCATCAGGTCTCGGGCGGGCAGTTGCAGCGCGCGATGACCGCGATGGCGATGTCGTGCCGCCCCGATCTCATCATCTTCGACGAGCCGACGACCGCGCTGGACGTGACCACGCAGATCGAGGTTCTGGCCGCGATCCGCGATATCGTCGACGAGTTCAACACAGCGGCGATCTACATCACCCACGATCTGGCGGTCGTGGCGCAGATGGCCGACACGATCAAGGTGCTGCTCAAGGGCGAAGAGGTCGAGGAGGCCCCGACCAAGGAGATGCTCGACAACCCGCAGGAGGAATATACCAAATCCCTCTGGGCGGTCCGCAGCTTTGAAAGCCCGCAGAAACATCGCCCCAAGGACGGCGTGCCGCTCATTTCCGTGCGCCATGTCGATGCGGCCTATACCAAGGGCGAGAAGATCCTCGATGATGTGAGTTTCGACATTTACGAGGGCATGACCGTGGCCGTGGTGGGCGAATCCGGCTCGGGCAAATCCACCACCGCGCGTGTGATCACCGGGCTGTTGCCACCGATGAAGGGCGAGGTGCTGTTCAAGGGCACGCCGTTCCCGCCGGATTATCGCAACCGCACCAAGGACCAGTTGCGCCAGTGCCAGATGATCTATCAGATGGCCGATACCGCGCTCAATCCGAAGCTCAGGATCTCGGAACTTATCGGGCGGCCGGCGCAGTTCTATGGCGGGCTGAAGGGTGTCGCTCTCAAGAACCGGGTGGATGCCCTTCTTGACATGATCGAGCTTGAGCCGTCGCAATATTACAACCGCTATCCGACCGAGCTTTCGGGCGGGCAGAAACAGCGCATCGGCATCGCCCGCGCGCTCGCCGCCGAGCCCAGCTTCATCGTCTGCGACGAGGTGACATCGGCGCTCGATCAGCTTGTCGCCGAGGGCATTTTGCGCCTGCTCGACCGGCTGCAACGGGACCTGAACCTCGCTTACATGTTCATCACGCACGATCTTGCGACCGTGCGTTCCATCGCCGACGAGGTGGTGGTGATGCAGCATGGCAAGGTGGTGGAGCAGGGGCCCAAGGACGACATGTTCACGCCGCCGCACCATCCCTATACCGACCTTCTGCTGAGTTCGGTGCCCGAGATGGACCCCAACTGGCTGACCACGCTGCTGGAAGAGCGTGGCATCGACAATGTGGGCGACGCGGCCGCGGCCCGCCTTGATCCGAAGGACCCCAAGCTGACGGGGGCCAATGCCTGACCGGCTTGCCCCGGCCTTCTATGATGCAGGACCGGGGCAGGGATCCGGGCGCTACCTCTTGCCGTAATAGAGGCCGACCACATGCTCGGCCTCGGCGAAGAACAGCCAGCGTGAGGCGGCGATGCCCGCAAGATGACTGACCACGGCAAGGGCAGCAAGCGCATGGCCGAAAGGCAGGGCGAGCAACACCACCGGCACCGCATACCCAAGCGCCAGCGCGATCACACGCAGGCGTGCGGCATGTTTGCGCCCGACCTCGTGGACCATCTCGCGCAGAAGGTAGTTCGTGCCGGTATGGGGCGGCGCAAAGCTGCGCACGGTGCCGATGCGCCCCAGCCCCGTGGCGCTTGCCATGTCGGTCGCGCTCTCGGCCAGGGCCCGGTCGCCCCGCCGCCACCAGATGAGTTGCACCAGCCCCGCGAGCGCCAATAGCGCCATCGCTGCCGTGACCTGTCCCGCCAGCAGCGCCCCGCCGCCGAGCGCGATGGTGATGAAGAGGGCCGGGGTGAGCGGGCTTTGCCAGCGCGGCATCGTGCGCAACTGCGCATAGATCATCGAGGTGGTGAAGACGGTGCCGAGGCTGAGGGCCGCCCCAAGCCACCCAAGCGGTGCCAGCCGCGTGCCGAAAAACACCAGCCCCGCGCCATAGGCCCCCATGCTCAGAAGGGCCGCCACCGCGCAGACGCCTTCGCGGCTGAGCCAGCTTGACCGCCACTGGCTGAACGCCTTCCACGCGCGTTCGGGGTGGCCGAGATGGAAGGTCGAGGCCATGAGACCGCCCGCCGCGAGCGCGAAGGCGATGGCGAAAAAGACGAAGGCCACCCAGCCGGTGACGGCAGGCAGGCCGAGACCCAGCCAGAAGAGCAGGCCGAAGCCCGCGCCGGAGAGAGTGGTAAAGGCGATGACGGACGGGGCCGGGTGCATGTCAGAGCCTTTCCAGCGCGCGGTCGAGCCAGCCGAGAAAGCCCGTGGGCTCTGCCGCCACGGGGGCCAGCAAGGGGGCGAGCACGTCCACCTCGTCCAGCCGGTCGCGCGGGCGCGGCGGCAGGTATTTGTTCACGGGCTTCGTGCCCTGTTCGGGCATGAGGTCCATGCCGCCGCGTGTCGCCACAAGCTTCGAGACATCGCTCTCGGGGTCGCCCAGATCGCCGAAATGGCGCGCACCCGCAGGGCAGGTGCGCACGCAGGCGGGCACCCGGTCCACCTCCGGCAGGTTCTCGTTATAGATGCGGTCCACGCAGAGCGTGCATTTCTTCATCACGCCCTCGGCCTGATCCATCTCGCGTGCGCCGTAGGGGCAGGCCCAGGCACAGAGGCCGCAGCCGATGCAATCGCTCTCGTTGACCAGAACGATCCCGTCCTCCACGCGCTTGTAGCTCGCGCCCGTGGGGCAGACGGTGACGCAAGGCGCATCCTCGCAATGCAGGCAGGATTTGGGGAAATGCACGAGTTGCGCGGTGCCGGTCGCGGGCTGCACCTCGTAGCTGTGGATGCGGTTGAGGAAAGTGCCGGAGGGGGCGGCACCGTAGGGGTCCTGATCGCTGAGGGGCGCGCCGTAATTCTCGGTGTTCCAGCCTTTGCAGGCGATAACACAGGCATGACAGCCGACGCAGGTGTCAAGGTCGATCACGAGGCCGAGTTTGCGGGTGGTGGCTTCGGGAAGCGTGGTCATGGTCAGCCCTCGCTCTGGTGGTTGGGGGTGGACTGGGGCGCTGCCCCAGACCCCGGGATATTTCGGGCCAGAAGAAACCGGGTCATTTTCCCACCGTCCATGCGAGGTGATCGGGGCCTTGCCCGACCGGCGATTTGATCGGCGCGAAGCCGGGTTGCGCCTCTGACGGGGCTTGTGTCTTCTCGATCTTCACACGCAGGTCGAACCATGCCGCCTGCCCGGTGATCGGATCGGAGTTGGACCATCTGAGGCCGTCGCCCTTGGGCGGCAAAAGCTCGTGGATGAGGTGGTTGAGCAGGAAGCCGCGTGTCGCCTCCGGCGCGTCCTCGGAGAGCGCCCAGGCCCCCTTGCGCTTGCCGATGGCGTTCCATGTCCAGACGGTGTTCTCATTCAGCGCCGCCATATGGGCCACGGGCACGGTGATCTCGCCATGGGGCGAGGTGACGCGCGCCCAATCGCCCGTCGCAAAGCCGTGCTTCTGCCACAGCTTTGTCGGCAGGTAGAGCGGGTTGTGCCCGTGGATCTGCCGCAGCCAGGCGTTTTGCGTGCCCCAGGAATGATACATCGCCATCGGGCGTTGCGTGAGCGCGTGGATGGGGAATTCGTCGGTATCGATGGCCGTATCCTCGAAGGGCGGATACCAGATCGGCAGCGGGTCCATCGTGGATTTGATGCGGTCGCGCAGGTGATCCGGGGGCTGACGCTCGCCATGCCCCTCGGCGGCCAGTTGGAACCTGCGCATCGGCTCGGCGTAGAGGTCGAAGATGTAGGGCTGGGGTTTGTCGAAAATGCCGATGCCCACGGCCCAGTCCTGATAGGCCCTGTTCCAGGGTTTGTAATACTGCGCCGCCTCGGGAATGTGGCTGACGAAAAAGCCGCCGTTCTCGATATAACGGTCGATCTGCGCGGGGTTGGGCGCGCCGCGCCCCGTATCAGACCCGTCGCCGCGAAAGCCAATGAGCGGGCCGATGCCCGGCTTGCGTTCGTGGTTGACCATGTAATCGGCGTAATCGGTGTAGCGCGCGGTGCCGTCCTCGGTGGTGAAACCGGGCAGTTTCAGCTTGTTGGCAAGCTGCACAAGCACCGTCTGGAAGCCGCGCACGTCGCGGTCGGGCGTGACCACCGGCCAGCGGATCGCATCCGCCGCCGCGTCCGCCTCGCAAATCGGGCGGTCGAGCAGGGAAATGCAGTCGTGCCGCTCCAGATAGGTGGTATCGGGCAGGATCAGGTCGGCATAGGCGACCATTTCGGAACTGTAGGCGTCCGAGTAGATGATATGGGGAATGACATAATCGCCGTTTGCATCCCGGTCGGTGAGCATCTCCATCACTCGGGCCGTGTTCATCGAGGAATTCCACGCCATGTTGGCCATATACATGAAGAGCGTGTCGATCCTGTAGGGATCGCCCGCATGGGCATTGGAGATGACCATATGCATCAGCCCATGCGCCGACATCGGGTTTTCCCAGGTGAACGCCTTGTCGATGCGCGCGGCGCTGCCGTCTTCCTTGAGGGCGAGATCTTCGGGGCCGCGCGGATAGCCCAGATGCGGGCCATCGAGCGGCTGGCCGGGCGTGGTTTTGCAATGCGGCGTGGGGTGGGCGCTGACCGGTCTGGGATAGGGCGGCTTGAACCGGAAACCGCCGGGCACCTCGACCGTGCCCAGCAGGATTTGCAGCACATGCAGCGCGCGGGCGGTCTGAAAGCCGTTGGAATGGGCCGAGATGCCGCGCATGGCGTGAAAACTCACCGGGCGACCCACCATCGTCTGATGCGTCTCGCCGCGAAAATCGGTCCATGCGTGATCGAGGGTGATTTCCTCGTCAAAGGCCACGCGGGCGATCTCGGCGGCGATGCGGCGGATCTTGTCGGGGCTGATGCCGCAACGCGCGGCCACCGCCTCGGGGGCGTATTGCGGATCGAGATAGCGTTCGGCCATCAGGTGCATGACCGGACGGTGGGTGATGCCATCTGCCTCATGGGTGGCGCTGAGATCGGGGCGCACGCCCGGTTTGTCGAACGCGGTGGGTTTGCCGGTGCTGCGGTCGATGACCAGCGGCTTGCCGCCCTCGTCGCGCAGGAAAAGCCCGTGCTCGGGCGAGGCGGGATCGCCGTTGATGAGCACCGGCGCGTTGGTGTAGCGGGCGAGGTAATCGAGGTCGATCTTGCCCGCCGCCATCAGCTCGTGGATGAGCGAGAGGATGAACAGGCCATCGGTGCCCGGCGTGATGGCCACCCAGTCATCGGCCACGGCGTTGTAGCCGGTGCGAATGGGGTTGACGCCGATCACCTTTGCGCCGCGCGCCTTGATGCGGCCAATCCCCATCTTGATCGGGTTCGAATCGTGATCCTCGGCCACGCCGAAGAGGATGAATAGCTTGGTGTGGTCCCAATCGGGCTGCCCGAACTCCCAGAACGCGCCGCCCATCGTGTATATGCCAGCCGCCGCCATGTTGACCGAGCAGAAACCGCCATGCGCGGCATAGTTGGGCGTGCCGAAATTCTGTGCCCAATAGCTGGTGAAGCTCTGAGACTGGTCGCGCCCGGTGAAGAAGGCGAGTTTCGACGGGTCGTCGCGGCGAATGGGTTCCAGCCAGTCGCAGGCTATCTGCAATGCCTCGTCCCAGGAGATTTCCTCGAACTCGCCCGAACCGCGCGGGCCCACACGCTTCAAGGGCGCGCGCAGCCGCGACGGCGCGTTGTGCTGCATGATCCCCGCCGAGCCCTTGGCGCAGAGCACGCCGCGGTTCACCGGGTGGTCGCGGTTGCCCTCGATATAGGCGACCTGTCCGCCCTTCATGTGCACGTTGATGCCGCAGCGGCAGGCGCACATGTAGCATGTCGTGCGGCGCACCTCGTCCGAGACATGGGGCGAAGTATCGAGCCGGGGTTGGTGTGTCATGCGTGCGCGCCTCCTTGGGCGGGAGATTAGGACAGGATCGCGGGGCTTGCGACCCGTATTCCGCTAAATTCCCCATTCCCGAACATATGTTTTTAAAATTCGAAAATGGCAGGTGTCATGTTCTACTTCGGGGCCTCCAGCAGGGCCAGCGCATCTGCGGCGATGCGGGCCTCCTCGGCGGCGGGGACGATCCAGATGGGCAGGGAGCCCGCCGCGTGAAGGCGCGGCGCGCCTGCGGCGTTCGCGGCCTCGTCGAGCCGCGCGCCAAGCCAGGCCAGGCCGTTGGCGATACGCGCGCGTATAGGGGCCGCGTTCTCGCCGATGCCGCCGGTGAAGGCTATCGCATCGACGCCGCCCATGGCGGCGATGAGCGATCCGGCGTGGCGCGTGGCCCAGTAGCAGAAATGGTCGATGGCAAAGCGGCTCTCGGCGGTGTTCGCCTCGATGAGGGCGCGCATATCCGATGGCCCGCCCGAGAGGCCGCGCAACCCGCTCTCGTGGTTGAGCAGGTGGCGGGTGGCGTCGATGCCGTCCTCCTCGGCCAGCCGCAGCACCGCGTTGCCGTCGATCTCGCCCGCGCGGGTGCCCATGGTCAGCCCGCTGAGCGGCGAATAGCCCATGGTGGTGGCGACCGACTGCCCGTCGCGGATGGCGCAGAGCGAGCAGCCGTTACCCAGATGCAGCGCCAGAAGGCGGGCGGGCAACGGCGCACCCGAAAGGCGCGGCAGCGCCTCGGTGAGCGCGGCGAAGGAGATGCCGTGAAAGCCGTAGCGCCGGATGCCGCGCGCGGCGATCTGCGCAGGAATAGCGTAGCGGGTGGCAAGATCGGGGTTGGTGGCGTGAAAGGCGGTGTCGAAGCTTGCGGTTTGCGCAAGGCTCGGTGCGAGGCGCGCCAGCGTCTCGATGGCGGCAAGATTGTGGGGGTTGTGGAGCGGCGCGAGGGGGACGGCGGCGCGGATCGCGGCAAGGGTGTCGGGCGTGAGGCGCGCGGGCGCGGTGAGGTTGCCGCCATGCACCACGCGATGCGCTGCCACGTGAAAGGCCGAGAGCGGATAGCCCTCGTCGGCAAGGCCCGTGAGGACCGCCCCGAGGGCGCTCTTGTGCTCGGGAAAGTCACGCGTCTGCGATATGTTGCCGACCCTAAGTCGGCCCGTGTCGCCGATGCCGTCGGCGCTGCCGCTCACTTGCTCGACGAGCCCGCCGTCAAAGACGGCGACCTTGATCGAGGAGGACCCGGCATTCACCACAAGGATCATGGCGCTGCCCCAATTACGCCGAGGGCCATGGAGGCCATGCGCTCCTCGGCCCCCTGCGCCCGCGAGGTCAGCAGGATCGGCACCTTTGCGCCCAAAACGACGCCCGCACAACAGCACCCCATGCCAAAGGCCATCAGTTTGAACACGGCATTTCCCGTGGTGATGTTGGGCGTCACGAGTATGTCGGCGTCCCCCGATACGTCGGATTCGAAATTCTTTGCCTCCGCCGCGGCGCGTGACAGGATCAGGTCCATGGCCATGGGCCCCTGCACAATGGCCTGCGGCAACGCCCGCGCTGCCCAATCCGCGATCTGGCGCGCTTCCATCGTGTTCGGAACCGATGGCGTGGGGTCTTCGGTCGAGGCAAGGATAGCGGCCTTTGGCCGCTGGATTCCCAGCTTCATCGCAAGCGCCACCGCATGGGCGAGGCACGCCTGCCGCGTTTCCACGTCCGGGTCCACGTTCAGCGCGGCATCGGTCAGCAAAAGTGGCCGGTCCGAGCCGGGCATGGTGATATGAAACACATGTCCGCACATCGTTCCGGGGGCACGCAGCCCCGCCGCCGACGGCAACAGACCCTTGAGGAACACCGACGTGTGAATCTGTCCTTTCATGATGGCCCCCACCTCGCCCGAGCGCGCCATCCGCGCGGCCCGATGCGCGGCGGCCTCTTTGGGGGCATGGATGAGCGGCAGCCCCGAAATGTCCCAACCTATCTCGTCCGCCGTCGCCTTGATCTTTTCGGTGTCCCCGATCAGCACCGGAGTCGCGAGGCCTGCCTCGGCGGCCTCGCGCGCGCCCTGCAACGCGTTGGGGGAACCGGCATTCACGACGGCCACGCGCAGTGCGGGCAGACCCCGCGCCCGGTCCAGCAACGATGGCGGGCACACAGGCCGGGTCCTCGCAAGAAACGGATAAGGCTCTGTCATGGTCTGGTCCTGTCGAAATGCAACGGCTTCAAGATAGTCCGCACGCGCTACCTTGTCCGCTCGGGGTTACAGCCGTGCGACGGCTCAGACCTGCGCGCGCATGTCGGCAGGGTCGATCCCGGCCACGGCCACCGGTTTCTTCATCGCATCGCGGCGGAACGGTTCGCCCAGTTCCTGATTGATCATCGCCTCGATGAGGGTGGTCTTGCCATGCTCCATCTGGTCGCGGATGGCGGTTGCCAGCGCGGCGGTCAGCTCTTCCATGGTGCGCGCAACCACGCCTTGCAGGCCGCAGGCGCGGGCGATGCCTGCATAGCTGACCTGTTCGTCAAGTTCGGTGCCGATGAAATTGTCGTCATACCAGAGCGTCGAATTGCGCTTTTCCGCGCCCCATTGGTAGTTGCGGAACACGACCTGCGTGATCGCGGGCCATTCGGGGCGGCCGATGGCGGTCAGTTCGGTGACGGCGATGCCAAAGGCCCCGTCGCCAGCGAAGCCCACCACCGGCACATCGGGGCAGGCGATTTTCGCGCCGACAATGGACGGCAGACCATAGCCGCAGGGGCCGAAAAGCCCCGGCGCGAGGTATTTCCGCCCCGCCTCGAACGACGGGTAGGCGTTGCCGATGGCGCAGTTATTGCCGATGTCGCTGGAGATGATCGCCTCTTTCGGGAGTGCGGCCTGAATCGCCCGCCAGGCCATGCGCGGGCTCATCCAGTCGGGCTTGGCCTTGCGGGCGCGCTCGTTCCAGGTGGTGCCGGGATCGTCCTCTTCGTGGTCCATCGAGGACAGCTGCTGCGCCCAGGCCGATTTGCGTTGCGCAATCTCGGCGCGGCGCTCGTCCCGGCCCGCGTCGCCGGCGCTCTCGGAAAGGTGGTCGAGGATCGCCTCGGCCACCTGTTTCGCGTCGCCCACGATGCCCACAGAGACCGGCTTGGTCAGGCCGATGCGGTCGGGGTTGAGATCGACCTGGATGATTTTTGCTTCGCGCGGCCAGTAGTCGATGCCATAGCCCGGCAGGGTCGAGAACGGGTTGAGGCGGGTGCCGAGGCAGAGCACCACGTCGGCCTTGGAGATGAGCTCCATCGCCGCCTTGGAGCCGTTATAACCCAGCGGCCCGGCAAAGAGCGGGTGCGAGCCGGGGAAGGCGTCATTGTGCTGATAGCCCACGCAGACCGGCGCATCGAGCCGCTCGGCCAGCGCGCGCGAGGCCTCGATGCCGCCTGCGAGCACCACGCCCGCGCCGTTGAGGATGACCGGGAATTTGGCCTCCGACAGCAGCCGCGCCGCCTCGGCAATCGCCGCAGCCCCGCCCGCGGGCCGCTCGAAGGCCACCATGGCGGGCAGGTCGATATCCACCACCTGCGTCCAGACATCGCGCGGAATGTTGATCTGCGCGGGCGCAGAGGCACGTTTGGCCTTGAGGATCACGCGGTTGAGCACCTCGGCGATGCGGCTGGGGTCGCGCACCTCTTCCTGATAGGCGACGCAATCGGCAAAGAGGTTCATCTGTTCCATTTCCTGAAACCCGCCCTGCCCGATGGTCTTGTTGGCGGCCTGCGGCGTGACCAGCAGCAGCGGCGTGTGGTTCCAGTAGGCGGTCTTGACCGGCGTCACGAAATTGGTGATGCCGGGTCCGTTCTGCGCGATCATCATCGACATGCGGCCCGAGGCGCGGGTATAGCCATCGGCCATCATCCCGCCCGAGCCCTCATGCGCGCAGTCCCAGAAGGTGATCCCCGCCTTGGGGAAGAGATCGGAAATCGGCATGAAGGCCGAGCCGATGATCCCGAAAGCATGTTGAATCCCATGCCTTTGCAGGGTTTTGACAAAGGCTTCCTCGGTGGTCATCTTCATGGGCGTATCCTCGGGAATGGGGGTATCATCGGCGCGGATGTTAGCGGCCCCGGTCGGGCGGGGTTAGGGCCAGTTGCGAGGGGCATTTCATGCCAATGGGCGTCTGCAAGCCGTCATGCGCGCCGCAAGAGCACCGCGACGCCCTGACCGACACCGACACAGAGCGTGGCGATGGCCATGGCGGCCTCGCCCTTCGAGATGGCCAGGGCCGCCGTGCCGACAAGGCGCGCGCCTGACATGCCAAGGGGATGGCCGAGCGCGATGGCCCCGCCGCGCGGGTTGATATGCGGCGCGAACGGGTCGAGGGAAAGCGCGCGACAGGTGGCGATGGCCTGTGCGGCGAAGGCCTCGTTCAGCTCGATCAACTCGATCTCCGCCACCGCCACCCCTTGCCGCTCGCAAAGTCGCGTGACCGCCGGAACGGGGCCGATGCCCATGACGCGCGGTGCCACACCCGCCGAGGCCGCGCCGACATATTCCGCGAGCGGCGTAAGCCCGTGGCGCGCCACCGCGCGTTCCGACGCCAGAAGCAGCGCCGCCGCGCCATCATTGACGCCCGAGGCATTGCCCGCCGTCACGCTGCCGCCCGCACGGAACGGCGTGGGCAGGGCGGCGAGTTTCTCAAGCGTGGTCGCGCGGGGGTGTTCATCGCGGTCGACAATGACGGCCGCGCCCCGGCGCTGCGGCAGGGTCACGGGGGCGATTTCCTCGGCCATGCGGCCGCTGTCGATGGCGCGGGCGGCGCGGGTCTGGCTCGAGAGCGCAAAGCGGTCCTGATCTTCGCGGCTGACGCCATGGGCCTCGGCCACGTTTTCGGCGGTCTCGGGCATGGAGCAGGTGCCGAAGCGGGCCGCGATCACCGGATTGACGAAGCGCCAGCCGATGGTGGTGTCGTGGATTTCCGCATGGCGGTCATAGGCCGAGGTGGATTTGGGCATCACGAAGGGCGCGCGGCTCATGCTTTCGGAGCCGCCCGCGATGACCAGATCACCCTCGCCGCACTGGATCTGGCGCGCGCCCGCGATGACCGCATCCATCCCCGAGGCGCAGAGCCGGTTGATCGTGTGGGCGGGCACGCTCTCGGGCAGGCCCGAGAGCAGCACCACCATGCGCGCAAGGTTGCGATTATCCTCGCCCGCCTGATTGGCGGCACCCATCACCACCTGATCCACTGCCGCCCAGTCGAGATCGGGCTGCCGCGCCATCAGCGCCTGAACGGGATGCGCGGCCAGATCGTCGGCGCGCATCGCCGCCAGCGCGCCGCCATAGCGCCCGATGGGGCTGCGGATATAGTCGCAGACAAAGACGCGGGTCATTGCAGATGCGCGGTGGCTTCGATCTCGACCAGCGCCTCGTCCTCGATCAGACCCGCGACCACGACCATGGACATGGCCGGAAAATGCCGCCCGAACACCTCGCGGTAGGCGGCACCGACCTCGGGCTGACGCGCGAGATACTCGCGCTTGTCGGTCACGAACCAAGTCAGGCGGGTGACATCCTCGACCCTGCCGCCCGCCGCCTCGACAATGGCGCGGATGTTGTGCAGGGCCTGACGCATCTGGCCTATGAAATCGTGGCTCTCGAAACGCTGCTCACCGGTCCAGCCGATCTGGCCGCCGATGTGCAGCACGCCGTCGCGCGTGAGCACGCCGTTGGCATAGCCCTTGGCGGGCAGCCAGCCGTCGGGCTGAATGATCTTGTGGGTCACGGGGTTGGCTCCGTTCTCTGGGTCAGTTTGTCTCGGATCGCATCGGGCCATGGCACGGGGCGGCCACCCGGCCCGATCAGGACGAGCGTTGCGCGGGTCTCGAAGCGGGTCTCGCCGTCGCAGGCGGCGGTGAGGAGATAGGTCAGGGAGGTGCGCCCCACGGCGTGGATGGCAAGGCGCAGGATCAGCGTTTCACCATGGCGCGACGGCGCGGAAAACCGCGTGTCGATCTGCACCGTGGGCACCGCACCCGCCCCATGCAGCCGCTCCCACGGCCAGCCGAGTTCGTCGGCGAAGAAGCCCTCGAGACAGTCGTTCACCATCTCGAAATAGCGCGGATAGAACACGATCCCTGCCGGGTCGCAGTGGCGGAACAGCACCTTTTGCGAGACGCGATAGCCCATCACACCCCCACGTAACGTTCGCTGAGGTCAGGGGTAAGGTCAGCCATGGCCCCCGCCCAGACGGTGCGCCCGCGCTCCAGAATCACGGCGCGGTCCGACACGCCCGCAAGCTCGCGCACCGACTTGTCGATGAGCAGGATGGAAAGCTGTGTGTCACGCTTGAGCGCCCGGATCGCGGACCAGATTTCCTGCCGCACGATGGGGGCAAGGCCCTCGGTCGCCTCGTCGAGGATCAGAAGGCGCGGATTGGTCATCAGCGCCCGCCCGATGGCCAGCATCTGCTGCTCGCCCCCCGAGAGCGAGGCGGCGCGCTGCGTCAGCCGCTCGCCCAGACGCGGGAAAAGCGCGGTCACGCGCGCCTCGGTCCAGTCGCCGGGGCGCGCGGCGGCGATCAGGTTTTCATGCACCGTCAGATCGGCGAAACAGCGCCGCCCCTCGGGGACCAGCCCGACACCCAGCCGCGCGACGCGGTGGCTGGGCAAGGGGTGCAGGTCCTGGCCCGCAAGGCTGAGATGGCCGCCCGATTGGATCATGCGGCAGATCGCCTTGACGGTGGTGGTCTTGCCCATGCCGTTACGGCCCATGAGCGCAACCACCTCACCCTCTGCAAGCTCCAGATCGACACCGAAAAGTGCCTGAGAGGTGCCGTAGCTGGCCGTCAGCCCGCGGAGTTTCAGCAAGCTCATGCGTCCTCTCCCAGATAGGCGGTGCGCACGGCGCGGTCGGCGCGGATTTCGGCCACCGTGCCGGTGGCGATGACGCGGCCCGAGGCCAGCACGCTGATCCGGTCGGCCAGCGCGAAAACCGCGTCCATGTCATGCTCCACCAGCAGGATCGGGGCCTCGTCGCGCAGCCCGTCGAGGAACCCGGTCAGGCGTTTTGAGCCGCCCGCGCCAAGCCCCGCCATCGGCTCGTCCATGAGAAAGGCGCGCGGGCGGAGCGTGAGCGCCACGGCGACTTCAAGCTGGCGGCGCTGGCCGTGGCTCAATTCCGAGGTGCGCTTGTCATGGTCCCCGGCCAGCCCGACACGCTCCAGCGCGACCATGGCGCGCGCGCGCAGATCCTCGTCCCCCGTGGCGCGCGACCAGAACCGCCAGGGCCGCCCCTCGGCCCCGAGCGCGCCCAGCAGGACGTTTTCAAGCACGCTGTCCTCCATCGCCAGCGCCGAGATCTGGAAGGTGCGGCCAAGCCCCGCGCGGGCGCGGGTCGCGGTGCCGTCCTGCGTCACGTCGCGGCCCATCAGCATGACGCGCCCCGCATCGGGCCGCAGCCCGCCCGAGATCTGCGCGATCAGCGTCGATTTGCCCGCGCCGTTGGGGCCGATGAGGGCATGGATTTCGCCCGCGCGCAGGTCGATCGACACATCGTCGGTGGCCCGGAGCGCGCCGAAGCTTTTCATCAGGTTGTGGGTAGCAAGGATGGTCTCAGACATGCGGCCCTGCCTTTCCGGTGAGCATCCCCACGATGCCGCCGCGCGCGAAGAGAACGATGCCCAGCAGGATCACCCCCAGCCAGATATGCCAGAACGCGGTCAGCGCGCCCAGCCAGTGTTCGAGCAGCACGAAGAGGCAGGCCCCGATCACCGGCCCCATCAGCCGCCCCACGCCGCCGATGACGATGAGCACGATCAATTCGCCCGAGAGTTGCCAGCTGAACATGGTCGGGCTGACGAACCGGTTGAGATCGGCGAAAAGCGCGCCCGCAAGCCCGGTGATCGCGCCCGAGATGACGAAGGCCACCAGCTTGAGCCGCAGGGGCGAGAGGCCCACCGTCTCGACCCGTGCGGGCACCTGCCGCGCGGCATTGAGCGCAAGGCCGAAGGGCGCGTCGCGCAGCCGGGCAAAGACCAGCAGCGCGCCGCACAGAAGCACGAAGCACAGGCCGAAGAACTGGATCGGGTCGAGCGTATTGAGCCCCGGAAAGCCGTTGCGCACATAGACCGACAGGCCATCCTCGCCGCCATAGGTGCTCCAGGAGATGGCGAAGTAATAGAACATCTGGCCGAAGGCGAGGGTGATCATGATGAAATAGACCCCCGAGGTGCGCAGGCTCAGCAGCCCGATCAGCAGTGCGGCCAGTGCCGAGGCCACCACCGCCACCAGCCAGATCAACGGCATGGACTTGCTGCCCGCGATGGAAAAGGGCCCCAGATCGAGCGTGGTATAGGTCTGCGCGTGATAGGCGAGGATGCCCATGGCATAGCCGCCGAGACCGAAAAAGACAGCATGGCCAAGGCTGACCAGCCCGCCGATGCCAAGCGCGATGTTGAGGCCCACGGCCGCCAGCGCAAGGATCGCGGCGCGGGTGGCCAGCGTGATGGTGAAGGGCTGATCAACCGCCAGCGCCCAGAGCGCGACACCGGCCAGCCCCGCGAGAACGGCAAGCGTTACAAGACGTTCGGGGATCATGCGCGCGCTCCGAATAGGCCCGAGGGCCGCCAGATCAGGACAAGGCTCATGACGATGTAGATGGCCATCGAGGCCAGCGCCGAGCCGGTCTGCGTGGCCACGTCGGGGGCCATGAAAAGCTTGAACACCTGGGGCAGGAAGATGCCGCCCAGCGTATCCGTGAGCCCGACCAGCAACGCGCCGACAAAGGCCCCCTTGATCGAGCCGATCCCGCCGATCACGATCACCACGAACGCGAGGATCAGCACCGGCTCGCCCATGCCGACCTGCACCGACTGGATTGCGCCCACCAGCGCCCCGGCAAGCCCCGCCAGCGCCGCGCCGAGGGCAAAGACCAGCGTATAGAGCTTCGAGATGTCCACGCCGAGGGCTGCGATCATCTCGCGGTCATTCTCGCCCGCGCGGATCTGGATGCCGATGCGCGTGCGCGCCGTGAGCCACCACAGAAAGAGCGCGACCAGAAGGCCCACACCGATGAGGGTGAGGCGGTAAAGCGGATACTGGATCCCCCCCGGCAGCGTCACCGGCCCCGAGAGCGCCCCCGGCACATCGAGAAAGAGCGGGAAGGAGCCGAACACAAGCCGCGTGCCTTCCGAGAAGATGAGAATGAGCGCGAAGGTCGCCAGCACCTGATCAAGATGGGCGGCCCGGTAGAGCCGCCGGATCACCAGCACCTCGATCAGCACCCCCGCCAGCGCCGCGCCCGCCAGCGCCGCAATCAGCGCCAGCCCGAAAGAGCCGGTCGCCCCCGCGACCCAGGCGGCGGCGAAGGCCCCCACCATGTAGAGCGAGCCATGCGCCAGGTTGATGAGCCCCATCACCCCGAAGATGAGCGTGAGCCCCGCGGCCATGAGAAACAGCATCACCCCGGACTGAAGCCCGTTGAGGATCTGCTCTGCGATCAGGATGCCGGACATGGTGCGCCTTTCATTCCCCGCCGCAGCGCCCCGGCCCGAAGGCCGGGGCGCGCGCGCTTACATCTTGCACTCGGCGGCGTAGGCGTCGCCGTGATCCTCGAGCGCGACACCGATCACCTTGTTGGTGAACACATCGCCCTCCTGGATCACCTCGCGGGCATAGATGTTCTGGATCGGGTGATGGTTCGGCCCGAAGCGGAACGCGCCGCGCGTGGAGGCGAAATCGGCGGCGCGCAGCGCCTCGCGGAAGGCGTCGGCGTCCGACACATCGGCCTTTTCCAGCGCCGAAACCAGCAGGTTCGCGGTGTCGAACCCCTGGCTGGCATAGAGCGAGGGCAGGCGGCCATACTTGGCCTGAAACGTCTCGACAAAGGCCACGTTGGCGGCGTTGTCGAGGTCCTTGGACCATTGCGAGGTGTTCACCACGCCAAGTGCGGCCGGCCCCACGGCCTGCAAGATGCCCTGATCGAAGCTGAAGGCGGGACCCACGACCGGCAGGCCCACGCCCGAATCGGCATATTGCTTCAGAAACGAAATCCCCATGCCGCCGGGCAGGAAGAAGAACACCGAATCCGCCCCGCTGGCGCGGATCTGGGCGATCTCGGCGGCGTAATCGGTCTGGCCAAGCTGGGTGTAAAGCTCACCCGCCAGTTCGCCCTCATAGAACCGTTTGTAGCCGGTGAGCGCGTCCTGCCCCGCCGGATAGTTGGGCGCGAGGATGAAGCTGTTCTTGTAGCCCGCCGAATTGGCATAGGCCCCTGCCGCCTCGTGCAGGTTGTCGTTCTGCCAGGCCACGTTGAAATAGTTCTGGTGACAGCCCTTGCCCGCCAGAGCCGACGGTCCGGCATTGGGCGAGAGGTAAAACTTGCCCTGCGCGACCGCGCCCGGAACGACCGCCATGGCGAGGTTGGACCAGATGATGCCGGTCAGCACATCGACCTTCTCGGACTGGATCATCTTGTCGGAAAGCTGCACCGCGATGTCGGGCTTTTGCTGATCGTCCTCGATCACCACCTCGATATCGCTGCGCCCCGATTGCTCGATCGCCAGCATGAAGCCATCGCGCACGTCGATCCCAAGCCCCGCGCCGCCGCCCGAAAGCGTGGTGATCATCCCCACCTTGACCTCGGCCGCCGCGCCCGTGGCGGCAAGCGCCAGCGCCGCCGCGCTCATCATCAGTTTTTTCATTGTCGGTTCTCCCTTTTGGTTCTGGCCATTTTCCCTCGTCATGTCGCAGCGCCCGGCCTCAGGCGAAATCTTTGTATCTTGCCGCTCTCGGTCTTGGGTAGCCCCTTCGTGAAGATCACCGAGCGGGGATATTTGAACGGCGCGATCACGGCCTTCACATGCGCCTGCAAGTCCGCGATCATCGCCTCCGAAGGCGCGTGGCCCTCGGCCAGCACCACATGCGCCTCGACGATGGCGCCGCGCTCGGGGTCGGGTGCGCCGATCACGGCGCATTCGGCCACCGCCGGGTGCGCGAGCAACGCCGCCTCCACCTCGGGCCCGGCGATGTTGTAGCCGGAACTCACGATGATGTCGTCATTGCGCGCGGCAAAGTGGAAATAGCCCTCGGCGTCGCGGGTAAAGCTGTCGCCGGTGATGTTCCAGCCGTTTTGCACATACTCGGCCTGCCGCTCGCCATGCAGATAGCGGCAACCGGTCGGCCCGCGCACGGCAAGCCGCCCGATCTCGCCCGGGGCAGCCTCCTGCCCGTCCTCGGTCAGAACCCTGGCCTCGTAACCCGCGACCGGCTTGCCGGTGCAGGCGGGGCGGTGATCGCCGAAGCGGTTGGAGATGAAGATATGCAGCATCTCGGTCGCGCCGATGCCGTCGAGCATGGATTTGCCGGTTTTCGCCTGCCACTCCTCGTAGACGGGGGCGGGCAGGGTCTCGCCCGCCGAGACGGCGGCGCGCAGGCTGCTGAGGTCCGCGCCCTCCTCCATCGCGCGCAGCATGACGCGATAGGCGGTCGGCGCGGTCAGGCAGACCGTGGCGCGGAATTTCTCGATGATCTCGATCAGGTTCGGCGGCGAGGCGTTTTCCAGAAGTGCCGCCGACGCCCCGAAACGCAGCGGGAAAATCGCCAGCCCCCCCAGCCCGAAGGTAAAGGCCAAGGGCGGCGAGCCGACAAAGACATCCTCGGGGGTCACCCCCAGAACCTCGCGCGCATAGCCGTCCGCGATTATCAGAAGATCGCGGTGAAAATGCAAAGTCGCCTTGGGGTTGCCGGTGGACCCCGAGGTGAAGCCAATGAGCGCCACATCGTCCTGCGCGGTGTCGGCGGCGTCGAACGTGACGGGCTTTTCCAGCGCCAGCCGGTCCAGTTCGGCATCGTGATTGGCGGTGCCGTCAAAGCCCGCGACGGTGCGCAGGAACGGGCTGTCCCTGGCGGCAATCGCCAACTCGTCCATCAGCCGCGTATCACACAGCGCGTGGCTGATTTCCGCCTTCTCGATATATTTCGCCAACTCGCCCGCGCGCAAGAGCGGCATGGTGTTGACCGCGACCGCGCCCGCCTTGGTCACCGCCAGCCAGCAGGCCACCATCGCCGGGTTGTTGGCCGAGCGGATCAGCACGCGGTTGCCCGGCCTGACGCCCAGATGATCGACAAGGACATGGGCAAGCCGGTTGGTCCAGTCGGTCAGCTCCTTGTAGGTGCGCCGCCGCCCGTTGCCAATGAGCGCGGTGCGGTCGCCAAAGCCCCGCGCCACCATCGCATCGGTCAGTTCCACCCCGGCGTTGAGGCGGTCGGGGTAATCGAACCCGTCCAGCAGCAGGTCGGGCCATTGGTCCTTTGGAGGCAGGTTGTCGCGCGTGAAGGTGTCGGTATGGGCTGATGGTCTCATGCCTCTTTCCCTCCCTCATGGGCGGCCAGCGTCTGACGCGCGATCACCACGCGCTGCACATCGCTTGCGCCCTCGTAGATGCGCAGGGCGCGGATTTCGCGGTAGAGCCGCTCAACCGTCTCGCCCGCGCGCACCCCGTCGCCGCCATGAAGCTGCACGGCGCGGTCGATGATCTCTTGTGCCGTTTCGGTGGCGAAAAGCTTGGCCATCGCCGCCTCTCGCGTGACACGCGGCGCGCCCCGGTCCTTGGCCCAGGCAGCGCGGTAGATCAGCAGGGCGGCGGCATCGACATCGAGCGCCATGTCGGCGATATGGCCCTGCACCATCTGGAGTTGAGCCAGCGGCGCGCCCTGCACATGGCGGGTGGTGACGCGGGCCAGCGCCTCGTCCAGCGCGCGGCGGGCAAATCCGAGGGCGGCAGCGGCGACGGTGGAGCGAAAGACATCGAGCACCGACATGGCGATCTTGAAGCCTTGCCCCGGTGCCCCGATGAGCGCCCTTGCCGGGATGCGGCAACCATCGAAGCGCAGCCGTGCCAGCGGGTGCGGCGCAATGGTTTCCAGCCGTTCGGCCACGCTCAGCCCGGCCGTGTCGGCGGGCAGCACAAAGGCCGAAAGGCCCCGCGCGCCGGGGGCCTCGCCGGTGCGGGCGAAAACGGTATAGACATCCGCGATGCCGCCATTGGAAATCCAGGTCTTTTCACCGTCGAGCACATAATCGCCGCCGTCGCGCGTGGCGGTCATGGTCGAATTGGCCACGTCCGAGCCGGAGCCGGGTTCAGTGAGGGCAAAGGCGGCAATCGCCGCGCCGCTGCGCGTGCGCGGCAGCCAGCGGGCCTTTTGCGCGTCAGAGCCGAAAAGCGAGAGCGCGCCGGTCCCAAGCCCCTGCATGGCAAAGGCGAAATCCGCAAGGCCGTCGTGGCGCGCCAGCGTTTCGCGCGCCAGGCAAAGCGCGCGCACGTCGAGCGGGCCATCAAGGCTGGCCGTCACCTCGAGCAGCCCCGCCGCGCCCAGATCGCGCACCAGCGCGCGGCAGGCACCATCGGTTTCGGTGTGATCGACGGCAAGTTTGGCCGCAACAACCTCCACCCGCGCGGCCCAGTCGCGGTGACTGGCGTCGAAGAACGGCCAGTCGAGATAGGTGTGATCGGCCATCAGTCGCCCTCGAACACGGGTTTTTCACGGGCCACAAAGGCCTCGTAGGCGCGGGTAAAATCGCGGCCCTGCATGCAGATCGCCTGCGCCTGTGCCTCGGCCTCGATCGCCTGATCGAGGCTCATCGACCATTCCTGCGCCAGCATCGTCTTGGTCATGGAATTGGCGAATGTCGGCCCCGCGACGATCCGGTCGGCCAGCGCCATCGCCTCCATCTCCAGCATCTCGGGCGCGACGAGACGGTTGAAAAAGCCCCAGCGTTCGCCCTCATCGGCGCTCATGCTGCGCCCGGTATAGAGCAGTTCCGCCGCGCGGCCCTGCCCGATGAGGCGCGGCAGGATCGCGCAGGCCCCCATATCGCAGCCCGCCAGCCCGACGCGGTTGAACAGGAACGCGGTTTTCGCGCATGGCGTGGCGATCCGCAGGTCCGAGGCCATGGCGAGGATCGCACCCGCCCCGGCACAAACCCCGTCCACCGCCGCGATGATCGGCTTGCCGCAATGGATCATCGCGCGCACCAGATCGCCGGTCATGCGGGTGAAATTCAGCAGGCCCTTCATGTCCATCCGCGTCAGCGGGCCGATGATCTCGTGGACATCGCCGCCTGAACTGAAATTGCCGCCATTGGGCAGGATCACCACCGCGTGCACATCCTCGGCGTAGCTGAGCGCGCGGAACCAGTCGCGCATCTCGGCGTAGCTGTCGAAGGTGAACGGGTTCTTGCGCTCGGGCCGGTCATGGGCGATGCGCGCAATGCCGCCCGCGATCTCGCAGCAGAAATGGGTGGTCTCATGGATATTCATTCTTGGCCCTCCCGTGCCATCGCCTGCTTGACGAGCCGCGTCATGGTGGCGATCTCGGCCCCGTCGAGCGCGCCGAGTGCGGCGTCAACCCAGCCCTCATGATCGGCGGCAAGGCGGTCGAACACCTCGCGCCCCCGCGCCGTCAGCCGCGCCGTCTGCGCGCGCCGGTCGCCGGGCACCGCCATACGCAGCGCGAGCCCCTCTTCGGTCAGCCGGTCCACGATGCCGGTCACATTGCCGTTCGAAACGCGCAGATAGCTGGAAAGCTCACTCATCCGCAGCCCCTCGGGATGGCGCGCGAGCGCCGCCATCACGTCAAAGCGCGGCAGGGTGGTGTCGTGCGCCTCCCGAAGGTTGCGGCGCAAGTCGGCCTCGATCCCGCTGGTGAGCTTCAAGAGCCGCAGCCACAAGCGTAGCCGATCCTTGGAGAGGTCCTGCGCCTCTGCCTGTGCCCGCCCGATCATGCCTCGCCCCCCGAGACCGAGAGCGCGTGGCCATTGACCGAACCCGCAGCGGAAGAGGCGAGGTAGAGCGCGGCGGCCGCCACCTCTTCGGGGGCGATGAGGCGGCGCATGGGATTGCCCGCGACGACCATGGCGGTGGCCTTGTCGCGGTCCAGGTCAAGGCGCTGCATCAGCCCGGTGATGGCCGTCTCGGCCAGATCGGTTTCGGTGAAGCCGGGGCAGATGGCGTTGCAGGTGATACCGGACCGGGCCACCTCGAGCGCGACCGAGCGCACCAGACCCAGCACGCCATGCTTGGCCGCGGTATAGGCGGGCACGCTGGCATTGCCCTTGAGCGCTGCGGTCGAGGCGATGGCAATGAGCCGCCCGCCCGCGCCCATCCCCCGCAGTCCGGCGCGGAACGTGAGGAATGTGCCGGTGAGATTGACGGCAAGGGTCCGGGTCCAGTCGTCGAGCGTCACCTCCGAGAGCTTGCCCGCGCGGCCCGTTCCGGCATTGGCAATGACCACGTCATAGGGGCGTTCGAACAGTGCCTCGACCTGCGCCTCGTCGGTCACATCGGCCAGGCGGCAGGTCATGGCATGGCCTTGGGCCGTCTCCTGCAAGGGTCCGGGCCGCCGTCCGGCGATCGTGACCTCATCGCCCGCCGCGGCAAAGGCGCGGGCAATCGCGCGCCCGATCCCCGAGCCGCCCCCCGTGACCAGAACCCGCCTCATGCGCGCAACACCTCCGCTTCGCGGTCCGCAAGGCGCCAGAGCTGATCGCGCCCCGCGAGATAGGGCAACGGCCAGTCGGGGGCGTTGCGGTCGCCGATGCGCGCCGCCTCGTGCAGCGTCCAGTAAGGGTCACTCAGATGCGGGCGGCCCACGGCCACCAGATCGGCGCGGCCCGCCATCAGGATCGAATTGGCGTGATCGGCCTCGTGGATATTGCCCACGGCCATGGTGGGGATGCCCGCCTCGTTGCGGATGCGGTCCGAGAAGGGGGTCTGGAACATGCGGCCATAGACGGGGCGCGCGTCAGGCGTGGTCTGCCCCGCACTCACGTCGATGAGGTCGGCCCCGGCCCCGTGAAAGGCGCGGGCAATCTCCACCGCCTCTGCGGGCGTCACGCCCTCGTCGCCCATCCAGTCATTGGCCGAAATGCGCACCGACATCGGCTTGTCCCCGGGCCAGACGGCGCGCATCGCGGTGAACACTTCGAGCGGATAGCGCAGACGGTTTTCCAGACTGCCACCATGGGCATCGGCGCGGATATTCGAGACCGGCGAGATGAAGGACGACAGGAGATAGCCATGCGCCGCGTGCAGCTCGATCATGTCGAAACCTGCGCGCGCCGCCATGTCCGCCGCCGCGACGAACTGATCGCGGACGCGCTCCATATCGGCGCGGGTCATCTCGCGCGGGGTGGCGTTCGCGCGCGACCATGGCAGGGCTGAGGCTGACATGACCTCCCAATTGCCGTCAGGCAGAGGCCGGTCCATCCCCTCCCAGCCGATCCGGGTCGAGCCCTTGCGTCCCGAATGGCCGATCTGGCAGCAGATCCGCGCGTCGGTCTCGGTATGGACGAAATCCACCAGCCGCCGCCACGCCGCCTCGTGCTCGGGCGCGTAGAGGCCGGGACAGCCGGGCGTGATCCGGCCCTCCGCGCTGACACAGGTCATTTCCGTATAGACAAGCCCCGCGCCGCCCTTGGCGCGTTCGCCGTAATGCACCAGATGCCAGTCGGTCGGGCAGCCATCCACCGCCTTGTATTGCGCCATCGGCGAGACCACGATGCGGTTCTTGAGCGCCATGTCACGCAGCCTGAACGGCGCGAACATCGGCGCGCGCACCGGGGCCTGCGCGTCAACGCCCGCGCGGGTCTGGAACCACCGCTCGGCACTTTCCAGCCACTTCGGATCGCGCAGACGCAGGTTTTCATGGGAAATGCGCTGCGAGCGCGTGAGCAGCGAATAGGCGAATTGCGCCGGGTCGAGATCGAGATACCGCTCGACCTGCTCGAACCATTCAAGGCTGTTGCGCGCCGCCGATTGCAGGCGCAGCACCTCGATCCGGCGCTCGTCCTGATAGCGCTCGAACGCCGCTTGCATGCTCGGCTCGGAATGCAGGTAGCTGGCCAGCGAAATCGCGCTGTCAAAGGCCAAGCGCGAGCCGGAGCCGATCGAGAAATGCCCGGTCGCCGCCGCGTCGCCCATCAGCACGACATTCTCGTGATGCCATTTCTCGCAGATCACGCGGGGAAAATTCATCCAGACGGCCGAGCCGCGCAGATGCGCCGCGTTCGACATCAGCTCATGCCCGCCCAGATGCGCCTCGAAGATGCGGCGGCAGGTTTCGACCGTCTCTTCCTTGGACATGGCCTCGAATCCCCAACGGTCCCAGGTGCCCTGCTGGCATTCGACGATGAAGGTCGCTGTGTTGTCGTCGAACTGGTAGACATGCGCCCAGACCCAGCCGTGTTCGGTCTTTTCGAAGATGAAGGTGAAGGCGTCGTCGAATTTCTGGTGGGTGCCGAGCCAGACGAACTTGCATTCGCGCATGTCGATATCGGGGCGGAAGATATCGGCGTATTCATTGCGCACGCGCGAATTGATGCCGTCGCAGGCGACGACAAGGTCGTAATCTTGCCGGTAGCTCTCGGCGCTGGCGAATTCGGTCTCGAAACGCAGCTCGACGCCCAGTTCGCGGGCGCGGTCCTGCAAGAGGATGAGCATCTGCCGCCGCCCGATCCCGGCGAAACCATGCCCGCCGGAGACAGTGCGCACGCCGCCATGCACCACCGCGATATCGTCCCAATAGGCAAAGTGGTCGCGGATCGCCTGCGCGCTCTGGGGGTCGTTTTCCTTGAGGTTGTCGAGCGCGTCGTCCGAGAGCACCACGCCCCAGCCAAAGGTGTCGCGGGCGCGGTTGCGCTCGATCACCACAACCTCGTGCGCGGGGTCGCGCAGCTTCATCGAGATGGCGAAATAAAGCCCCGCAGGGCCGCCCCCAAGACAGGCAACACGCATCCTCAGCCCTCCCTATCGCGCCGTCGCAGACCGACGATTCGCCTGGTTCCTGGCCTGATGCTAAAACGGGCCCGCTTTTATTTCAAGCTTGAAATATTCAAGCCTGAATGATACAGGGGAAAGACGCCAAAGGAGGCCCCGGATGACCGTCCATATCGAGACGCGCGACGGCATCGCGCTTGTCACCATCGACAACCCGCCGGTGAACGCGACCGGCCATGCCGTGCGGCAGGGCCTGTGCGAGGCGGTCGCGCGCACCGAGGGGGAGAGCGCCGTGCGCGCCGTTGTGCTGGCCTGTGCCGGGCGCACCTTCATTGCCGGGGCCGATATCCGGGAGTTCGGCCAGCCATCGAAGCCGCCGCACCTGCCCGATGTGCTGGCCCGGATCGCGGCGGCGACGAAACCCTGGGTGGCCGCCATCCATGGCACGGCCCTTGGTGGCGGGCTGGAGACGGCGCTTGCCTGTCATTACCGCATCGCGGCACCGGGTGCCGCGCTCGGCCTGCCCGAGGTGACGCTTGGCCTTGTCCCCGGCGCGGGCGGCACGGTGCGCCTGCCGCGCCTCATTGCCGCCGATCACGCGCTTGAGATGATCGCCTCGGGTGCGCCGGTGTCGGCGGTGCGTGCCCGGGAGCTGGGATTGATCGACGCCATCGCCGAGGGTGATCTGGTCACTGACGCGCGCGCCCTCGCGCACAAGGCCGCTGACCGACCCTTGCCCGCCCCGCTCGATGACCGCCCGCCCAGACCCGAGAGTGCCGTAGGCGCGTTCAACGCCGTGGCGGCACAACACACCAAACGCGCGCGCGGACAACGCGCGCCGCTGGCCGCCATCGAGGCGTTGCGCAACGCCCAAACCCTGCCCGTGGCCGAGGCGCTGAGCGCCGAGCGCGCGCTTTTTCAGGCGCTGCGCGACGGCGCGCAGTCAAGGGCGCTGCGCCATATCTTCTTTGCCGAGCGTGCGGCGGGGCGGCTTGACCGGCTCAAGGGGGTCGCCCCGCGCCCGCTTGCCCATGTCGGCGTGATCGGCGGCGGCACGATGGGGACCGGGATCGCCGCTGCCTGCCTTCTTGCCGGGCTGGGCGTCACCATGATCGAGCGGGACGAGGGCGCCGCCGAGGCGGGGCGCGCGCGGGTGGCGGGTCTCCTCGACGGGGCGCTCAAGCGCGGCAAGATCACGCCCGAGGCGCACGCCGCCCGCCTTGCCGGTTTTGCTGCGCGTGACCGCTACGAGGCCCTTGCCAAGGCCGATCTGGTGATCGAGGCGGTGTTCGAGGATATGGCGATCAAGCACGAGGTCTTTGCCGAACTCGACCGGGTCACGCGGCCCGATACGGTGCTTGCCAGCAACACCTCCTATCTGGACGTGGCCGCAATTGCCCGCGCGACGGATACCCCCGCGCGTATTCTGGGCCTGCATTTCTTTGCCCCCGCCCATATCATGAAATTGCTCGAGATCGTGACGCCCGAGGGAGTTGACGACAGCGCGCTGGCAACGGGCCTCGCATTGGCCAGGCGCCTTGGCAAGATCCCCGTCATCGCCGGGGTCTGCGACGGGTTCATCGCCAATCGCATCATGTCGCGCTATCGCCGGGAGGCGGAGTATATGCTCGAGGATGGCGCGCTCCCGTGGGAGATCGACGCCGCGATGGAGAGCTACGGTTTCCCCATGGGGATTTTCCGGATGCAGGATCTTTCCGGCCTCGATATTTCATGGGCCATGCGCAAACGCCGCGCCGCCACCCGCGACTCCGCCGAGCGCTATGTCGATATCGGCGACCGGCTCTGCGAGGCGGGGCATTTCGGGCAGAAGACAGGGCGCGGCTATTACCGCTATGACGGGGATGGGCGCGCGCAGCCCGCGCCGGGGACCGAGGCGCTGATCCTTGCTGAATCGACGCGCAAGGGTATTGCCCGCCAGCCCATCCCCGAAACCGAGATCATGGTGCGCCTGCTTGCGGCCATGCGGGAGGAGGGCGCGCGCGTCCTCGACGAGGGGATCGCGCAGAGCGCCGCCGATATCGACGTGGTCATGGTCAACGCCTTCGGCTTTCCGCGCTGGAAAGGCGGGCCGATGTTCGCGCGCGACGGGTAGGCCGCGCTCAGGCCACGCCCGCGCGCAAACAGTCGTGGATATGGACAAGGCCGCACAGGCGGTTGCCCTCTTCCACCACGAAAAGCGCGCCGATCTTGTGACGGTTCATCACCCCGAGCGCCTCTGACAAGAGCATGTCGGGCGTGGCGGTGCGCGGATCGCGGGTGGCCACCGCGCCCGCGTTGCACCCCATCAACCCGTCGAGATTGCGCCGCAGGTCGCCATCGGTGATGACCCCGCGCAATATGCCGTCCTCGGTCAGCGCGGCGATGCCGAAGCCCTTGGCGCTCATCTCGATGAGGGTCTCGCCCATGGGCGTTTCGGGCGCGACCTGTGGCAGGGCCGCACCCGTATGCATCACGTCGCGCACCCGCACGAATTGCGCGCCGAGCTTGCCGCCGGGGTGAAAGACATGGAACGCGTCGGCCTTGAATCCGCGCTCCTCCATCAGGGCCACGGCCAGCGCATCGCCAAGCGCCAGCGTGCAGGTGGTCGAGGTGGTGGGGGCCATGCCGATGGCGCAGGCCTCGGGCTTGTCGGGCAGGATGAGCGCGACATCGGCCTGCCGCGCCAGCGTGCTGTCCGCCACCCGCGTGATGGCAATCATCGGAATGTCGAAACGGCGGGTATACTGGATCAGGTCCGACAGTTCCCGCGTCTCGCCGGAATTGGACAGAAGGATGCAGACATCGCCCGCCGCCACCATGCCCAGATCACCATGGCTCGCCTCTCCGGGATGCAGGAAGAGGGCAGGGGTGCCGGTGGAGGCCAGCGTCGCCGCGATCTTGCGCGCGATATGGCCCGATTTGCCCATGCCGGAGGTGACGACCCGGCCCTTGGCCGCAAGGATCATCCGCGTCGCGCGGGCAAAGCCCTCGGGCGGGCAATCGGCCATCGCCATGAGCGCCTCGGCCTCGGCGCGCAGCACCCGTGCCGCCACGCTGCGTATCCTGTCGTGATCCTCTTTGGCCAGTCCGGTCATCGCCGCATCCTCTCGCACTGCGCATCGCGCCCCGCCATAGCGCCGGAGCGGGCCATGGTCCAGCCATGCCCTTGCACAGGCGGGGGCAGGGGCCTAATCAAGGCCACTCGCAACCCCGGAGGCTCCATGCCGCAACCCCGCGCCTGGCAAAAGATGCTCTCGGGCCGCAGGCTCGACCTGCTCGACCCGACGCCCGTCGATATCGAGATCGAGGATATCGCCCACGGTCTCAGCTTCGTTGCGCGCTGGAACGGGCAGACGCAGGGCGATTTTCCTTATTCCGTGGCCGAACATTCGCTGCTGGTGGAGCGGCTCTTTGACCGGCTCAGCCCCGGCATCTCGGCGAAATGGCGTCTGGCCGCGCTGTTGCATGACGGGCCGGAATACGTGATCGGCGACATGATTTCGCCGGTGAAGAACGCCGTCGGGCCGGGCTATGACGAGCTTGACAAGCGGTTGGCGGCGGCAATCCATATCCGGTTCGGCCTGCCCGCCGCGCTGCCCGCGCTGATCAAGAAGCAGATCAAGCGCGCCGACAAGATCAGCGCCTGGATGGAGGCCACGGAAATCGCGGGCTTCTCGGTGGTCGAAGCCGACCGCTTCTTCGGCAAGCCGGATCCGGCGGTGATGACGGGCCTCTCCCTCACCCTGCGCCCGCCGGTCGGGACGCGCGCGGCCTATCTTGCGCGGTTCGGGGATCTCATGGCGGAGATGGGTTAGACCCACCCCCCCCGCGACATGAGCCCCAGCCCCTCAAGCTGACGCCAGCCGGTGAGGCGCGTGGAGCGCGCGCACCACAGGTCCGGGTCGGCGGCGAGCGCGTCGTAATAGCCCTCGTAAAGCGCGCTGTTGGCGAAATGCTCCTGCCGGTGCTTTTCCTCGGTCGCGCGGTCCACCACCGTGTTTAGGAATTTCGAGTGCAACAGCACGCCCGAGGTGAGTTCCCCCCCGTCATCGGCATAGACATGGTTAAGATGGCGCGGCAGGGCCGAATGGGTCGAACTGACATAGGCATAGCGCCAGTGCCATTTGACCAGCGGCACCTTGCCCATGGTGGGCGCGCGGCGGGGATCGGCGGCAAAGAACATGCGCGCGCGCGGGCCGCCCTGAATCCAGAGGTTCTGCAAATCCGGCTTGCGGCGCATGGAATAATTCCCGGCATCGAACCAGTTGAGCGTCTCGAACGGATCGCTGCCCGCGCGATAGGGATGCGCCGAAAGCGGGCCGCGCGGATACAGATCCAGCATCAGCGCGCCCATGGATACCCGCCCCTGCGCCTCGAGCCAGCCGCAGAGCGCGGGCAGGGGGCGGGTGTCGTGATAGGGGTAGACCAGGCATTCATCGGCATCGAGCGTCAGGCACCAGTGCCCGTGACCGTGCCGCATCATCAGCCATGTCAGCCAGTCCATGCCAAAGCGCGCGCGCTTGTAGCTGTGCGACGTGCGCCAGAGCGAGACATCCGCTTGCGAGGCGAGCAGGGCGCGGGTGCCGTCGCTGCTGTCGTTGTCCACCATCAGAAAATGGCCCACGCCCAGACGGCGGTGGTGGTCGAGGAAATGCGGCAGGCGCAGTGCCTCGTTGCGCACCGTGGCAAAGCACAGGATTTCGCCGCGCGCGATCTGTCCGGTGCGATTGTCGACAGCCGTCAATTGCCGCCGCTTCGCCACCGCCCGCGCCAAAAGACGCCGCCGCCGCCAGCGCAGCCGATAGGCCATGCCCAAGTCGTTCAACAGCCCCATGCCGTTCCTGCCGGTCTCGATGCTCCGGCGGGCAGCGTCGGGGCTATTTCCCGTAATGTCCAGCCTCGTGCCAGCGCCACGCATCCTCGATCATCTCGTGCAGGGTCGAGCGCGCGGGCACCCAGCCAAGCTCTGCCCCCGCCCGGGTCGAGCCGGAAACGAGCCGCGTGCAATCACCCGGACGGCGCGCGCCCTCGATCACCGGCACGGTCGCGCCGGTCACTGCCTCGGCGGCCTCGATCACCGCGCGCACGGAAAACCCGTGCCCCGTGCCAAGGTTGAACACCCGGCTGCCGCGCCCCGCCTCCAGCCAGCGCAACCCGAGAACATGCGCCTCGACCAGGTCGATCACATGCACGTAATCGCGGATGCAGGTGCCATCGGGTGTGTCGTAATCGGTGCCGAAGATCGTGAGCGCGTCGCGCCGTCCGGCGATTGCGTCCAGCACAAGCGGCACAAGATGCGTCTCTGGCTGGTGGAACTCGCCCACCTCGGCCTCGGGGTCGGCACCCGCCACGTTGAAGTAGCGGAAGATCACGTGGCGCAGCCCATGCGCCGCCTCGAAATCGCGCAGCATGTCCTCGATGGCGCGTTTGGAGGCCCCGTAGGCATTGATCGGGTGTTGCGCGCAACCCTCGTCAAGCAGCACGTTGTCCTGATCGCCGTAAGTGGCGCAGGTGGAGGAAAACACGATATCAAGGCATCCCGCCGCCACCGCCGCCTCGATCAGGCAGAGCGATCCGGCCACGTTGTTGTGCCAGTAAAGGCCCGGCGCGCGCATGCTCTCTCCCACCTGGCTCAGGGCGGCGAAATGCATCACCGCCTGCGGCTGGTAGGCGGCAAAGACCTGATCGAGCCGCGCACGGTCAGTCAGGCAACCCTCCTCGAAGGGCCCGAATTTCACGGCGTCACGCCAACCGGTGCAGAGATTGTCATAGGTGACGGGGGTATAGCCTGCCTGCGCCAACGCCTTGCAGGCGTGGCTGCCGATATAGCCCGCGCCGCCGGTGACCAGAATATTGCTCAAACCCGCCCCCGCGCCGCGCCTTATTGCGCGGCCTTGTCCGCATGGACCATGTCGGTGATGTAGTTCCACAGGTCGTCACGCAGATCGTCGCGTGCCAGCGCGAAGGCGACCGTCGCCTGAAGAAAACCCGCCTTGGAGCCGCAGTCGAACCGTTGCCCCTGAAAGCGGTAGCCGTAGACCTCTTCGCCGTCCTCGCGCGCGGCGTCGATGGCGTCGGTCAACTGGATCTCTCCGCCCGCGCCGGTCTGTTTCTTGTTGAGCTTCTGCAACACGGTGGGCGTCAGGATGTAGCGCCCGATCACGGCAAGGTTCGACGGTGCCGTGCCCGGCTCGGGCTTTTCCACCATCCCCTTGGTCGACACGAGACTGCCCATGTCATCCTTGACGTCGAGGATACCGTAGGATTTGGTCATCGCGTCGGGCACTTCCATGGCCGCGACCATGTTGCCGCCGGTCTCGTCATAGGCTTCGACCATTTGTTGCAGGCATGGCTTTTCGGCGGCGATCACGTCATCGGGCAGGATCACGGCGAAGGGCTCGTTGCCGATGAAGCGCCGCGCGCACCAGACCGCGTGACCGAGACCGAGCGGCTTGTGCTGGCGCATGTAGGCAATCTCGCCCGAGTCCATGTTGGTGGATTTCAGGATCTCCAGAAGCTCGTCCTTGCCCTTGCGACGCAATTCCTGCTCAAGCTGCGGGGCATTGTCGAAATAATCCTCAAGCGCGCTTTTGCCGCGCGAGGTGATGAAGATGAATTCCTTGATCCCCGCTGCGCGCGCCTCGTCAATCGCGTATTGGACGAGCGGGCGGTCCACCAGTGTCATGATTTCCTTGGGAACCGATTTGGTTGCGGGCAGAAATCGTGTGCCAAGGCCCGCTACCGGAAAAATCGCCTTTGTTACCCGTCTGCGCATCATCTGCTCCCACGACCTCTTTTTTCACACAACATACATAACAGAGAAACGTTTTGCACTGTGTTAAGGGGAAAGTTTGAATTTATTGTGTTGATGTGGTGCATACGCGAGAAAAACCGCGCGGAACGCATGTCCGCGTCGGTATCGGGCGTCAGTCCAGACCCATCTCGCGCATCATCGCCTCAAGGCGCGGCACGTCCTCGGGGTTGTTGAGTTCCCAGAACTGTCGCCCGCGCGCCTCGACCTCGACGCAGAGCACAGAGCGCCCGTTCTCGAGGAATCGCAACTGTTCCAGCCCCTCCAGCCCCTCCAGAGGCCCCGGTGTCCAGCCCGGATAGCCCGCAAGCGCGTCAGGGCGGTAGGCATAGACGCCGACATGGTGAAAGACCGGGGTGGGGGCTGCATCATCGTAGTGCGTGCCCGTATATGGGATCACTTCCTTGGAGAAATAGAGCGCATGGTGCCGCCGGTCGAAGACGGCGGTGGTGCCGCCGACGCGGCCCCCGGCGCGATCTTGCAGAAAACCGTTGAGCGCGCGCCCGTCGCAGCGCAGCACCGGCGTTGCCACCTCGGCGGCGTGGTCGGCGCGCAGACCAGCCACGAGTTCCTCGATGAACCACGGCGGGGTAAGCGGCGCGTCACCCTGAAGATTGACGACGATCTCATACCCGCTGCCAAGGGCCGCATGGGCCTCGGCGCACCGCTCGGTGCCGTTGGCGCAGGCATGGGACGTCATCACCACTTCGGCGCCGAACGCCTCTGCCGCGTCGCGGATGCGCGCGTCGTCGGTGGCGACCACCACCCGGTCAACCCCCCGGACGGCCATCGCCGCGCGCCACGAGCGTTCGATCAGCGTACGTGCCTCTCCGCCCGCGCCGGTGAGTGGCACCAGCGGCTTGCCCGGATATCGGGTCGAGGCGTAGCGCGCGGGAATGGCGATGAGAACGGGCATGGGGTTCAGCCTTGCTTGAGGTCGACGCCCGGCGCGCAGGCGATGAAAAACGGGTTCTCGAACCCCGGCTTGCCATAGCCGAGCGGCGTCAGGTCATCGAAACGCAGCACGCGCCCGCCCGCGCCCAAGAGAACGGCGTGGCCCGCGGCGGTATCCCATTCCATCGTGCGGCCAAGGCGCGGATAAAGGTCGGCCTCGCCGGTTGCCACGAGGCAGAACTTGAGCGAGGAGCCCGCGCTCGTCATGTCGCGGACGGCATATTTGCCGATATAGTCGTCCGTCGCCTGATCACGGTGCGATTTGGAGGCCACCACCATCAGCGCGCCATTGTCGGGCGAAGAGACCGCGATGGGGTGCGTCTTGCCCGGCGTCTCGGGGTCGAACGGCCCGGTTTCCTCGACCGCGCCACCACCCGCAAGGGTGTAGAACATCCGGCCCTTGGCTGGCGCATAGACGATACCACGGGTGGGCTGTCCGTCCTCGACATAGGCGATATTGACGGTAAAATCGCCGCGCCGGTTGATGAATTCCTTGGTCCCGTCCAGCGGATCGACGATCAGGAAAGTGCTCACACTCTGCCCGTGCGAGGCGGCCTGTTCCTCGGTCACCAGCGCCACGTCGGGAAATTCCGCCCGCAGACCGGCGGAAATCAGCGCATCGGCGGCCTCGTCGGCCTCGGTCACGGGGCTTGCGTCTGATTTCACCTTCACGTCGAAATCGTCCGCGTCATAGATTTCCATGATGCGCGCGCCCGCCTCCAGCGCCAGCCGCCGCATCACCGTGACAAGTCGTTCATACTCCAAATCGCCATTCCTTTGCCTGTTTGCCGCCATCTTGCGGTGCTATTGCGTGAGTCATTCGCGCGTCGTTATGATACGGGTGTGCGACAACGGCAAGAAACCATTGGACGCAGGCCCGGAGGCGAAAGGCGAGACACGATGTTCAGGACGGCACGCCCGAAATCATCCCTCCAGTCCGCTTTTACCATTCTGGAACTGATCTATCACGACACCGTCTACAGCATCCGAAAGACCCACAACAACGCTTTCATGGCACTGTTCTTGAACATCATGACCGTGATCATCATGGTGCTGTCCTTCTACCTGCTCTTCACCGTGCTCGGCCTCAAGGGGGCGAAAATGCGCGGCGATTTCCTGCTGTTCATGATGTCGGGGATCTTTATCTATCTCACCCATATCAAGGCGGTCGGGGCCGTGTCGGGGGCCGCCGGGCCAGCCTCACCGATGATGCAGCACGCGCCGATGAATACCGCGATCTCGATCGCGTCGGCGGCGCTCGGCTCGCTCTACATCCAGGTGCTGTCGCTCATTATCGTGCTTTTCGTCTATCATACCGTTTTCGTTCCGATAACGATCTACCAGCCGATCTATGCCTTTGGCATGGTGATGATGGCGTGGTT
This sequence comes from Roseovarius sp. MBR-79, assembly GCF_053628555.1. Taxonomy (NCBI): domain Bacteria; kingdom Pseudomonadati; phylum Pseudomonadota; class Alphaproteobacteria; order Rhodobacterales; family Roseobacteraceae; genus Roseovarius; species Roseovarius sp. MBR-79. Next base: position 83,613 of record NZ_JBRJGP010000014.1, read on the forward strand.
CACAGGCTGCGCGGTGGGCCTTGTGCTGCTGGCGCTGCGCCCGTGGTTCCCGGGCTTCGTCAGTCTGTTCCAGATGATCTACCAGCGCGCCAACATGATTGCGTCGGGCAAGATGTTCGTCGTCAACACGCTGCCACCGTTCATGTACAACATGTTTTCCTGGAATCCGCTCTTTCACAACATCGACCAGGCGCGTGGCTTTGTCTTTATCAATTACTTTCCACACAAGACCTCGCTCATGTATCCGATCTACATCGGCCTCGTTCTGGTGATGCTCGGGTTGATCGGCGAGTTCTACACGCGCCGTCATGCGTCGCTCTCCTGGGACGCCCGCCGCTGAGGGACGATGCGCGGGGGCTTTGCCCAGGCGCCGATGATCACCTATTATATGCCCAAGCCGGGTTGACAACCCGGTCCGCAACATGTCGGTGCGCGGAAAAGGTGGGCTTTTGACCGAATGAGACAGTTTATTTCCCGATTTCTGACACGACGCGCGCCAATCGGGCCCGTGGAGGAGCCGCCCCCTGTCCTGCCCGATCAGCCCTTTGTGGCGATCGGCGACGTGCACGGGCGCGCCGATCTTCTCCATGCGCTCGACCCGCTGATCGAAGCGCAGGCCAACGGATTGCCGGTGGTGTTTCTGGGCGATTACGTGGACCGGGGCGACCACAGCCGCGAGGTGGTCAAGATGCTCATGTCCGCGACGGCGCATGATCCGCTGCGGATCACCTGCCTGATGGGCAATCACGAGCGCATGATGCTCGACGTTCTGGACGAGCCCGAAACCCATACCGCGCGCTGGCTGCGCAATGGTGGTTTGCAGACGCTCGCAAGCTTTGGCGTGCCGTCGCCACAAGGCCGCCTGAATGACATCGACGCGGTTTTCGACATGCGCGCGGCGCTGATCGAGGCCATGGGACCCGCGATGATCGACTGGCTGCGCGCGCGCCCGCTGACATGGCAGAGCGGTAATGTCTGGGCCGTTCATGCCGGGGCCGACCCCGCAGAGCCGATGGCGGCGCAGGTCGAGGACGTGCTCCTCTGGGGCCATCCCGCATTTCGCAAGGAACCGCGCACGGACGGGCAATGGGTGATCCATGGCCACACGATCGTTGACGCGCCGCGGGTCTCGGGCGGGCGTATTGCCGTAGACACGGGGGCCTATGCCACCGGGCGCCTTACCGCAGCGATCGTTCGGGATGGCGATGTGACCTTCCTTCAGACCTGAGGCCCGGATTTCAAACGCGTTGAGAGAATTCATCATGATGCCGGGTCACGCTGCTGCCTCTGCCTCTGATCGTGACCGACGGAGCCGGACATTCACCGGCTCACGTCTTCGACAGCTCGGCCAGCGTCATCTCCTCGCGGGTCGCCTCAAGCGCGACCTTCGCCTCGGATACCAGGCTGCAAGCTCTCAGCAACTATCCGCGCCTTGACCTCATCAGGCCACCGCCGCTTGCCACGCCGCCGCGGCTCAACAATCTCGCAACGCCCAATGAACCCGTCACCACCATCCGCCATGCCAAATCTCCATCTGCTCACGCAGACCTTCTCGCAGGCGCGTCGCGCGTCAGGACCACATCACATCAATGCGGCTAAGCCCTCGTATAAGGAAAATCAACTTATCCCGGCTGATCAGATTTCCGGAACAACCTCTGCTCGAAGCGGCGCATTGCGTCAGGCCATCAAGGACGTTGTTCGATATGAGGATACCTGGGCATCACTGGGGTATGCCTGATTGTGCCTTGGTCGCCAATCGTTTAAACGTCGATTTGACGGCCCCTTAGCTCAGCTGGATAGAGCATCCGCCTTCTAAGCGGAATGTCGCACGTTCGAGTCGTGCAGGGGTCGCCATCTACGATGGCGGTTGGTTTTGTTCGACATCCAAAGACCGACTTTTCGACAGAAGTTGGTTTTTTAGGATCATGGGACTGCAGTAAACGCTTTAGGGATTTTTTCAGTATTTCTTCTTTTTCAGCATTTCAAAGTGTCTCTTTGGCGTTGCCGTGCATTTCCAGCCATGTCACCTGTGATCAGGCGATTGTCTTGCCTGCGCCCCATAGCCATAGACGGGATCAAGCCGCTCGGCCACCAGAGCGTCGATGGCGGCGATCTGGGCATCGTCGAAATAGTCGCGGTACCCGCCCACCTTGGCGCGGCGCACCTTGTAGCTGTCGGGATTGTCCTGATCGCCCGGGGCCATGCGCCCGCCCGAGAGCCGGAACGACTGGTCGGTCTCTTTCTTCTTCATGTTCTCGTAAGAGGCAAAATCAACGGCGTCCTGCACCGCTGCGGCATCCGCCGGAATATCCAGAAACCGCGCCACCCGCGTCATCGCCTCATGCGGATCGGCGCGCATGTCTTCGTAGCGCACCAGTTCCAGGGCGCGGACCTTGGCCATTTCCTGCGCCCAGAGGTTCATGAAGGCGATGACCTTGGGCAACCCGCCCCCCTCGTGCATGACGAAATCATAGATCGGGCTTTCGTCGCCATCGGGCAGGTAGTCGTTGAGCGCCTTCTTGCCCGGCCGCATCCGGTAGCGCCACTGAAAGAACTGCGACACCGCCACATCGCGCGGGTCGCGCATCAGAAGCAGCACTTTCTTGTCGTAGAAATCGGCCTTGGTGTCGGTATTGCCGGTATAGTCGCCGATGTAATTGTCATGCGTATAGAACACGCGCGGGATGCGGGCGTCCATGTTGTGGAAATTGTCGAACCCGAGGAGGATATCCTCGGGCAAGTCATAAACCTGCTGATAGAGCCGCGACATCATCACCCGCAGCCAGGTCCGCCCGCTCTTGCCGTAAGAGACAACGGCCGCATCGGCGCGTTTGAGCCGCGTGAAATGCTGGTATCCGCGCAACCGGCGTTCGGCGCGCAGCCGATCCTCCTCGGAGGCGCCCGCAAGCGTCAGCCGCAGATCGAGCAGGCGGCGCGCGGCCTTGCGCCAGATGACCTTGCTGGCCTCGGGCAGGGTGGCGCGCAGAAGGCGGAGGGTGTCGCTCATTTTCTCTGTAGCTTCCCTTTCAGGTCTCGCGTCACGTGGCTGTGGGAATGATCATAGGGGTCGATCATCTCATATCCGAGAAGTTCGAAGTCACGCGCATAGATCCGGTTCACCTTTTCTGTTCGCTCGGCCACGCTGGTCACGTCCTTGGATGAAATCATCTGGACGCTTTTATTGTGCTGTTCCTCCACGTCAAACCGGAGATTGTAATGCGTCTCTAGGTGACGCGCGAACTCGTCCATCTCTTCCAGCTTGAAGGTCTTGTCCACAAGAAGTTTGCCGTCAGCGCCCATGAGCCAATCGGTCATCGGATTCGCGACTGACAGATTGGCTACGTTGTAGAGGCCGATAGGCGGGCGCAGGTGGATACGATCCAGAAAGTGATCGAAACACTGCCCGTCCACAAGATCGCGCTGTCTGAGGTAATTGTAAAGCGATGCGACTCGCGAATAGGGATTGCGCGCAAACGCGAACTTGAAAGCACGACCATGAAACTCTCTGCTGACGATGCCAGCCTCAAGGAGTGAGAGATAGTGCAGATGCCCGAAGGTGACGGCACCACGGTTTGCAAAAGACATCGCCTGTTTCGCGGTCTTGAGCTTCTGCATACCAACCCTTTCATTGAGAAAGGTGAACACGCTGGTTCCGGCCGTCTTTGGCACCCAGATAAAGACCATATCCGGGCTATCAGACGCGTTCCCGACAAGCGGATCCCACGAAAAACGACGTGATATTGCGCTTGCAATACGCGCGGTTCTGCCACCCCATCCATGCTTTCTCGGATGATTTTTGATCATCGTTTCACCATTGCCGCTACGGAATGTTCGACCTTTCGACGTTCTTGGCCGAGTAAGCAAAAGCTCTTGTTGCGGACACCCCCTCTATTCACCGCGTTTTTCCGGTTCAAGTGTCAAATTTTGCTGCTCTTGCGAGAGGTCCAGCACTTTGGCAATCATCGGCCCAAACAAGCGTTCGCCACAAGGGCTGAAATGGTCCACGTCCCAGAACGTGAGACAGCCCTCCTGCACGAGAGCGTCCTCATCGAAGGCCAGCGCATCGACCAGTGAAATATAGCGATAGGCCGATTGGCCGGCCGCCCGCGCCTTGAGCATCGCATCCAGTGCCGCGAAATGCGCCAACGACGTCGGATTGAAGCGCAGGCGGTCGGGGTGATAGTTTTCCGGGTTGCTCAGATCGACCCGCCCCTCGGCGAAGGGGCCGAGCCAGACCACGTCAAGCGCGGCGGGAAACCGCGCGAGATAGGCGGCGGTCCTGTCGATATTGTTCTCGGCGATGCGCAGTGGCGCGCCCGGCACGAAGGCCGCATCGCTGTCGCCTTCGCCACGATGATCGAGCATGTAATGCGAGCCGGAGACGTGAAAGATCAGATGCGAAATGCTGTCCGGACGCTCTTCGACAAAGGCCACCGCCGCATCGTAGGAACATTTCTCCTTGGGCTGGTAGGGACGGCAGCCGCCCCGCGAGAGTGACACGAAGAACGGCGGCAATTCGGTGGAGCGCAGCGCTCTGTAGATGTTCGCGGCATGGGAATCGCCCAGCAGGAACACGGCCTGCCCATGGGTGCGGGCGCAGTCCTCGAAGCGGGTCACGAACGTCTCGCTGAAGATTTCATCGCGGAACCGGCAGCCCTCATCGGGCACGCGGGCGCGCGTCGTGTCGGGGTTGTAGCGCTCGAAACTGGCGCGGGTTTCTGCGTCAAGCCGGTGCTCGAGATAAAAGGCGAGAAACCCATCGGTTTTCTGCCCCGCCAGTCCCAGCCCGCCGAGCAGCACCATCGACAAGGCCGCCGTTCCGAAAAGGCGACCGGCAGGGACCCCCTGCATCCGGCGGATCGGGCGTTCCACATAGCGCCAGCTCAGGCAGGCAAGCGCGAAGGCAATCGCGCAGACCCCGAGCATGAGCGCCACGTCGTCGCGTCCGGTGCCGATCCGGGTGAAGGCCAGCAGGGGCACGTGCCACAGATAGAGCGAATAGCTCACCAGCCCGACAAAGACCATCGGGCGCAAGGAGAGCAGCCGTCCGGCAAGGCATTGCGGCGTGGCGCAAAGGATCACCAGCACCGCGCCCAGAACGGGCGGCAGAGCGGCAAGGCCCGGAAAGCGCGTCTCGCCATTATAGGCAATGACCGCGAAAAGGATGAGCGCGAGCCCCAAAAGCGCGCCATGACGCAGCCGCCCGCCCGCCCGCAGCGCGTGCCCGCGCGGCGATGCAAGCCAATAGGCGGCGAGCGCCCCGGCCATCAACTCCCAAAACCGGGTTTGCAGCATGAAGAAGGCACGATCTGCCTTGCCCTGCGTGATGTCCCAGTGTGCCAGCCCGAGGCTCAGCACCGCCAACCCCGCGAAAAGCGCCACCTGCCGTCGCGCGCCCATCCGCCATGTCAGCAGCACAAGCGCGGGAAAGACGAAATAGAACTGTTCCTCGACCGCAAGGCTCCAAGTGTGCAGGAGCGGCTTGACCTCGGCGGCGGTGGCGAAATAGCCGCTGATATCGTAGAAGAACGCATTGGCCAGAAACACCGTGGCCGCGGTGACGCTGCCTGCGAATTCGGCCATGGCAAAAGGTCCCATCACCACAAAGGCAATCGGGTAAGAGGCCGCCATCATCACGAAAAGCGCCGGAAATATCCGCCGGATGCGGCGCGCGTAGAAATTCGTCAGCGAGAAGCGCCCGGCGCGCCGCTCCGCAAGGATGATCGAGGTGATGAGATAGCCCGAGATGACAAAGAACACATCCACCCCGACAAAGCCGCCGGAAACCCACGACAGCCCCGCGTGATAGAGCACCACCGGCAGGATCGCCACGGCGCGCAGCCCGTCGATCTCGGGCCGGTAGGAGAGGGCGTGGTCACTCATCTGTGCGGATCGCGGCGGCTTCAGGCCATGCGCTCCACGGTCTGATATTCCTTGCGGCGGTTCTTAGCGAAGCCGAATTTCTTGCGCCGCCCGGTCTTGGTGGAGGTGACAAGCCGGTAGGAGATATCGGTATGGCGCATGGCCACGGCGTGAAACACGCCGGCCCACCACTCGGGGTCGCGGAGGGTGCAATGCACGTTCTCGCCATTGGGCAGGAATTTTACCGCCGGGTAGCAGGCCACATTGGCATAGACGAACCTCTTGGCATAGGAAAACATCTCGTCGACGATCCAGGGCACGTCGGGGGCGGTGATGTGTTCAAGCACATCGGTGCAGATCACCCCGTCATACCGGCCCTCGGGCAGCGCGCTGAACGGCGCGTGGCCGGGATCGTAGCAGCGGATTTCCTTGGTGCCCCAATAGTCCTCGATGCTGGGCACCGTTTCGCCACTGCGCAGCTTGATGTCGCGGCGCAGATAGCCGCCGCCCTTGCCCGCGCCGTAATCGAGGATGGTCCGGGCACCGGTGCGCGCAATCATTTCCTTGATGCCCGGGGCGTGCTGAATGAGCATCTTGCCGGCAAAGGTCTCGTCGCCTGACTTCTTCGATGCGCTCTCGCCCTCTTCGTGCAGGCGCTCATACATGGCGACCATGTCGCGGTATTCGGGGCTTGGATTGTCGCGGCCATAGCTGCTCATGAGTGGTGTCCTTGGCGCATTCTGAACTCTCTGCGCCGCGCATATCCGGTCTTGGCGCGGGATTCGACCGCAAATTTGTCGCGGGACCCACCAAGCCCGGCAAAGTCCCGCGATATGGGCGCGCAATGCGGGTGCCCGAACCACAGACCGCCGCGCGATCCCTCGCGCGGCGGTGCGGCGTCGTGTGGACGGTCTTACTCGGAGAAGGTCGCCAGATAGGCGGCCACGTCCTCGGAGCCCTTGCGCAGCTTGAAGGTCATTTTCGAGCGGCTGCCGAGGAATTCGCTCGGGTCGGTCGTGTAGGCGGCGAGGGTTTCCTCGGTCCAGACTTCGCCCGCGTCGTGCTTGGCAATAAGCCCGTCGGAATACTTGAAGCCCTCGACGCTGCCCATGGTGCGGCCGATCACGCCATAAAGGTTCGGCCCGATCTTGCCGCCCTTCACGATCACCTCGGTCGGCGATTCGATCATGTGGCAGGCCTTGCACTGGTTGAAGGTCTTCTCGCCCGCAGCGGCGTCGCCCTCGGCCATGGCCGGCAGCGCAAGGGCCATGATGGCGGCGGAAGTCATGACAAAGGTTTTCATAGCGTTCTCTCCATATTGGTTCGTGTCAGAAGTCGGGTGAGACCTTGTCGCCAACCTAACCCGCCACGCCGGTCTTGCAAGGGTCAAGCGCGACCGGGTGGCGCTTTGCCTCAGCCGAACGCGCCCGCAAAGCTGCGCCGCAGCGCCGCGTCGAGATCGTCCATGGTCACCGGCAGGCCCAGATCGACAAGGCTTGTCACCCCGTGCTCGGCGATGCCGCAGGGCACGATGCCGGTGAAATGCTCCAGATCCGGCTCCACATTGATCGAAATCCCGTGAAAGCTGATCCATTTGCGCAACCGGATGCCGATGGCGGCGATCTTGTCCTCCTGCCGCGCGCCGGTGGCCGTCAGCGGCCGGTCGCCGCGCGCGACCCAGACGCCGACGCGTCCGGGGCGGATTTCGCCACTGATGTTGAACTCGGCCAGGGTGGCGATGACCCATTGCTCCAACTGGCGCACGAAGAGCCGCACATCGCGCCCGCGGCGGCCCACGTCGAGCATCACGTAGACCACGCGCTGACCGGGGCCGTGATAGGTATATTGCCCGCCGCGCCGCGCCTCATGGACCGGAAAGCGGTCAGGCATCAGCAGATCGGCGGGGTTCGCCGAGGTGCCCGCCGTATAGAGCGGCGGGTGTTCGAGCAGCCAGATTGCCTCGGGGGCCTTGCCCCGGGCGATTCGCTCGACCCGCGCCTCCATCGCCGCAACCGCCTCTGGCCAGGGCGTAAGGCCGGCGGAATGGTGCCATTCCACGCCGTTTTGATCGGTTGAGAAGGGGAAATTCAACATATGGCGTGACTCAACGGCGAGATCGGGCAAAACTGAAGCTATCATTCGGTGCACGTGCAGAGGCTTCTGATTAGGGGAGAAGAACGATGGTTTCAAAGCGAATTGTGATGGCGGCGCTGATGGCGAGCGTCACGGCCATGCCGGGCACACGCGCGGCGGCGGATTTTGCCGATGGCCTCGTCGGCGGCTTGGTGGGCGGTGCCGTGAGCGGCATCATCGTCAATGAAAGCGCCAAGGCGCGTGAGCGCAAGCGCACCACCACCACGCAACGGGTCTATCGCGCGCCGACAGTGTCGAGCCAGCAGGTCCGCGAAGAGCAGACCGCGCTCAACTATTTCGGCTTTCCGGCGGGCACGCCCGACGGCGTGAGCGGACGCAACACCCGCAATGCGGTCTCGACCTATCAGGCGCATATGGGCTATCCCGTGACCGGCTATCTTGCCGATTACGAACGGCAGTTCCTGATCTCGTCCTATTATCGGGCGCAATCGGGCGGCATGGCCACATCGCAGCTTATCGCGCAGCGCGGGCAGGGCACGCGCGGCCTGCTGCATGCCTATCGTGACGAGGCGGCCGGCGCGCCGCCTGTCTATGCGACGGCACCCGTGCCCATGCCGCAGCCGCAATTCCAGTCGCCGGTGATGGCGGCAATCCCGCAGGCGGCGCAGGTGCCGCAGCCCGAAGTGCAGCCGGTGGCACAACAGGGTGCCGGATTGGGCGCATTGCCCAATCTGATGGCTTCGGGCGGTGACGGGCCGTCGCTTGCGTCGCATTGCAACCAGGTCAGCCTCGTCACCAACTCGAACGGCGGGTTCGTCACTGCCGCCTCGATGCAGGACCCGCGTTTCGCGCTGAACGAGCAGTTCTGCCTCGCGCGGACCTATGCCATCGCCGAGGGCGAGACCATGGCCGCAGCACTCAAGGGGATCACGCCCGCGCAGCTTGAGGAGCAGTGCCGCGCCTTTGGCCCTGCCATGCGCGATCACGTCGCCGCGCTCTCGCTCAAGGATCGGGGCGAGGTCATCGACGGGGTGCGAGGCTTCGTGCTCCAAACCGGACAATCGCCCGCGCAGCTTGCCGGCACCGCCAAGATATGCCTCTCGGTGGGGTACCGGATCGACAACATGACCGTGGCGCTCGGCTCGGGGCTGTTGCTGACCGCGCTCGGCGAGGAGGCTTATGGCGAATTGATGGGCCACCACCTCAACGAGGGGTTCGGCACCACCAAGCGCTCCGATCTGGCACAGGTCTGGTATCGTGCGGCTGTCGACGCGGTGGAGAACGGTGCAAAGCCGGTTTTTGCGCCGGGAGATTCCGGGCGCAACGATCTTCTGCGGCGCGCGGCCTTCGGCGGTGCGGCGGCGCAGGGCGGCATGGTGCAGCCCGCCGCGGCCCTGCCGACCTTCAAGCTGGATTGAGGGCGCGCCGAGGCGCATGAAAAAACCCGAAGGGGCATGCGATTTGCCCCTTCACAAGCCCCGAACCATTGCTTATACGGCGCGACACCTACCTGATCACGTGCGGTCGTGGCGGAATTGGTAGACGCGCAGCGTTGAGGTCGCTGTGGGGTAACACCCGTGGAAGTTCGAGTCTTCTCGACCGCACCATCACTCTCAAAAAAACTGTTTGTTGTCTGAGTGTTAACTGTCACTTGGAGAGACAAATGGAATACAATCTGGCACACACGGTCAGGCGTGGAGGCACTTACTACTACAATCGCAGGGTTCCTTCAGCGGTGGCTCAGGACTTTGGACAGACAGTGATAAGGGTGAGTCTTGGACAGGACTTGGAGCGAGTTGGACGCCTGAGCAAGGCACTTACTGACAAGTTATCCGATCTATGGACCGCTAAGACAATTAAACCGATATGCGTTCACAAGCTTCTGGAGACCCTAGAACCCAAGGCATTAGACCTGCTGGCCTGCACCGACATGTACCTTGCAGAGCGTGACATTGACCCCAAGCCGGTGAGGCTGGCGGTTGCTGCATGTATCGGGGAGACAGGCAACAAGGATATTCGCAACTACACCCGCTCGGATGCTAGGCGTGTGGTCGAGACCCTTCTGGCGAAAGGCAACAAGAGTGCAACAGTCAGACGTCGGGTGCAGTCCCTTCATGCGATAATCGAGTTCGGTTTTCATGAACTGGATGATAGCAAGCGCAATCCCTTTGCACGGCTCAAGATACAGCGTGAGGGTAGCGATAGCAGCAAGAGGGGCGTCTTTACCCAAGAGCAACTAACCGCACTCTACGGGGCTTGTCTGGCCTCTGAGAAGGATACACGGTTGATCCTGCCCATCCTTGGCGAGACAGGGGCGAGACTGGCAGAGATTGTCGGCTTACGGTGGCAGGACGTATGCCTTGAGCAAGGTGTTATCAGGATCACCCCACACGCCCAGAGACGGCTCAAGACGCCGGGTTCAGAACGTGAGGTTCCCTTGGTCGGTGCTGCACTGGACGCTATGAAGAAGCTTCACAGGCTCACAGGGGAACAATCCTTTGTCTTTCCCCGTTGGCTGAAAGGGACGGGGTTCGTGGCCACACATGCAAGCAACACGCTCAACAAGTACATCCGCCAAGGGTTCGGGAACTTGACCTGCCATTGCTTTCGCCACACGATGCGAGACAGACTCAGGAACGCAGGCGCACCTATGGAACTGATCGACAGTATTGGGGGGTGGAGTTCGGTTGGTGGGGTCGGAACCAAGTATGGCTTGGGCTACGATCTGGAGCGCAAGAGAGAACAATTGGCGAGGGTGAGCATTACTGGCTAGCATATAAGTCATTACGAAGTAATAAGGAATCTGGAAGTGCAGGAAGCCAAGTCAGGGGCGATCAAGTCAGGGGCGATAGTGGTTCTCTATGTTGTGGGCTGCATGTATGCACTGCTAGGGTTGTTAACTGCGTTGTATGTGCATTTCACAGTGAGTGTTAAGGATTGCATGGCTTCGTCATCAGGTCTTATCCACACTTACTGCGAAGCCCCTTACAGCCTCGGGCACACGCTGATCTTATTGGCATGGCCGTGGTTTTGGTGGTGATCTATGTTCGGTTTTTTCAAACGAAACTTTGGCGGCTTCGACATTGTCAAGAAGATGGCGGCTCATGGCAACTTGGACTACCGGGTTTATGGAAGTGCGCTGACTGATCAAAAGGTAAATTGTAATCGGCGGAGCAATACTCGGCCACGGTAGCGGCGGCATAGTGTTGTCGCGGGCGGCGTAAAAGTCGGCCACTTTTGTCCTTTCGGATTTCG
>NZ_JBRJGP010000015.1:0-89401 GCF_053628555.1 Roseovarius sp. MBR-79
TGTCCGCGCCTCCGTCCAAATGTCTCTCAGGACCGATCTTGCCATGAAGAGGGCGGATCGCCGAGGAGAAACGTGATCATCCGGGATGGAGCACCTAGCGGCACGCGCAACCGTATATGCCAGCGACTTGTTCGCGGGCAAAACCGTTGTCGTGACCGGCGCTGGCGGTGGTCTGGGTCTGGCCATTGCGGTCCTGTTCGCCAGGTTGGGTGCCAGTCTTGCGATCAATGGACGTGACGCGGAAAAGCTGACCTCGGCCAAGGAATTTCTCGAAACTTTTGGCGGCAATGTGTTTGCCATGCCCATGACCATCCGCGACCCAGAACGGGTCGAGGGTTTTGTCGGTGAGGTCAATCGGGAATTCGGTTCGATTGACGTTCTGGTGAACAATGCCGGAGGACAGTTTCCCCAGGCGGCGCTGGATTTTTCCCCAAAAGGCTGGAACGCGGTCATCGACACCAACCTCAACGGAACCTGGTGGATGATGCAATCCACCGCGCGCCGCTGGGTCGAGCAAAAGCGTCCCGGCTCTATCGTGAATATCGTGGCCGATATTTGGCGCGGGATGCCGGGCATCGCGCATACCTGTGCGGCGCGGGCAGGGGTGATCTACCTGTCCAAGTCGGTCGCGGTCGAATGGGCACCGCACGGCATCCGTGTGAATTGTGTGGCACCGGGCTGTTGCGAGAGTACTGGTTTCAGTCGCTATCCCGAGGATGGTGCGGCAACCTTTCAGGACTCGAATCCGATGCGGCATGCAGGCGACGAATGGGATGTTGCCGAAGGCGTTGTTTATATGGCGGCCAATTCAGGGAAATTTGTGACCGGTGAAGTTTTGAACATAGACGGCGGTCAGCAGTTGTGGGGAGATCCCTGGCCAACAGGCAGACCGGATTATTTCCGGATTTCCTGACGCAAGCTACGAACCTAGTGGGGACAACAGGATTAGATGACAGCAAAAAGCAAATCAGCAATCGGCATCGGTGATCGTGCGATACTGGAGTGCAGCGGGATCGAGCGCCGGTTTGGCGGTATTGTCGCTGTCACGGGTGTGGATATCTGCATTCGGGCGGGCGAAATTTTTGGCCTCGTCGGTCCGAATGGTAGTGGCAAGACAACGCTTGTCAACGCGATCACCGGGTTTTTCCCGCCGAATGTGGGGACAGTCCGACTGGCCGACAAGGACATCACCGGCACGACGCCTCACAAGGTTGCAAAGCTCGGGGTCGCCCGGACATTCCAGAACCTCGCCCTGTTCAACGGGATGAGCGTTCTCGACAACATCCTGCTCGGGCGGCATATCCACATGAATCCGGGCGTTTTGCGCACCGCACTTTATTGGTGGGCGGCTCAGCGTGAAGAAATCGAGAACCGTAAAATCGTCGAGGAGGTGATCGAGTTTCTGCAACTTGAGAGCGTCCGGCACGAGCTGGTCGATGGCCTTCCGATCGGGCTAAAAAAGCGGGTCGAACTGGCCCGGGCGCTGGTGGCAGAGCCGCAGATGCTGATCCTCGACGAGCCGATGGCGGGCATGAACCAGGAAGAAAAGGGGTATATGTCCCGCTTCATTCTGGATGCGCGGGCGGAACGCGGCGTCAGCGTGTTGCTGATCGAGCACCATATGGATGTCATCATCGGCATTTGTGACCGGATGCTTGCGTTGAACTATGGCGAAATGATCGCCAGCGGCATTCCGAGGGAGGTTGTGAACGACCCCCGGGTCATCGAGGCTTATATCGGAGGGTCTCATGGTTGAGGGGGCAAAAATGCAGTCTTCGGGGGACAATACGCTCGGCGCATTGCTGGCGCGGAACGCGTCGCGCCACGGAACGGATATCGCGCTTCGCGAAAAGGAACGCGGCATCTGGAAGGAAACCACCTGGGCCGAATATACTGAAGAGGTTCTTGAATGCGCGACTGGTCTTGAAACGCTCGGTGTCGCGCCCGGCAAGGCCGTGCTCATCCTGGGCGACAATCGTGCCCGGCTCTATATGAGCATGATCGCGGTCGCGCTGCTCGGGGGCTATGCGATGCCAGCTTATCCAGGCGCGACGCTCGAAGAGCTTCAGCATTTCCTTGGCGAGGTCGAAATCGTCGCGGCCGTCGCCGAAGACCAAGAGCAGGTGGACAAGATCCTTGAGGTGCGAGACGCAGGGGCTCGCGGCATTGCTCACATTATCTATGACGAAGCGCGCGGGCTTAGCTTTTACGAGATTGATGGCCTGATGTCCTGGGACCATCTAACCGCGGTGGGTCGGCACGTCCTCAACGAAGATCCGCATAGGCGCGAAAACCTCCTGCATCGGACCAAGCCAGAAGATCCGGCAATTTTTCTGCACTCGTCGGGCACAACGGGCAAACCGAAGGGCATAGTTTTGAGCCAAAAGAACGTTCTGGCCGCAGCGCGCAACGGGCACGCTGGCGGTACATTCGACGAAAACGAGGAAATCCTTGCCTATCTGCCCATGGCCTGGGTCGGCGACTACGCCATAACGGTCGCAGCCGCGTTGCTTCTGCGTTTTACTGTGAATGTGCCGGAGCGACAAGAAACAGTCCTTCGTGACATGCGCGAAATTGCGCCGACCTTCTATCTGGCAGCCCCCAGAAGCTGGGACCAGATGTTGACAACAATCCAGGTCGGAATGGAGGACTCAACCCCATTGAAGAAATGGTTGTACCATTTCTTCATGGACCGGGCTATTGCCGCCGAAACACGAAAGCTGAACGGTCAGGGCGGCGGGATCTTGGAACCATTGGGCCGACTATTGGGCGAGGCGATCATCTTCGGCCCGATCAAGGACCAATTCGGCATGAGCCGCTTGAGGAATGCATTCACCGGCGGCGAGGCGATCGGCGAAGACACGTTCGTATTTTATCGCGCCTTAGGGATCAAGCTGCGCCAGTTTTACGGTCAGACCGAGAACAGCGCGATCAATGCAATTCAGTCACCAGAGGAGGTGCGCCTTCATACGGTTGGCAAACCCGTGCCAGGCGTCGAAGTGAAGATCGCGGAGGATGGGGAAATCCTGTTGCGCTCTGACAGCGTGTTCGAGGGATATTTCAACAAGCCCGAAGCAAGCGCAGAGGCCCTGGAGGGCGGGTGGCTGCATTCCGGCGACGCCGGCTATCTGGAGGAGGACGGCCATCTTGTGGTTCTGGGACGCGTGTCCGAAGTCATGCACACGGCAGGCGGTGAACGGTATGTGCCCAACTATATCGAGAACAGGCTGAAATTCAGCCCGTATATAAAGGATGCCGCCGTGATCGGCGCCGGTCTGGACGAATTGACGGCAATGATCTGTGTGGACTTCGAATCGGTAGGACATTGGGCCGAGGTGAACGGTGTACCTTACGTGTCCTATTCGGATTTGTCGCAACGCGACGAGGTAGCCCTGCTTCTGCGCGAGGCTTTCGAGCGGGTGAACAAGGTCATCCCCGAGCCGCTACACCTGAAGCGCTTCGTAAGTCTGCCGAAGGAGTTCGATCCGGACGATGGAGAAATAACCCGAACAAGGAAACTGCGTCGGAAGGTCGTTCAGGAACGCTATGCAGACGTTATCGCGGCACTCTATGACGGATTTAACGAGGTCCATGTAAGTGCGCAGGTGACTTACGAAACCGGTGAAACGGGGAAGGTCGACCGAACTCTTCCCATAAGGGAGGTATGAATGGACTGGGTCTTTCTGACAGAGCTTGCGATCAACGGTGCCCTTACGGGTCTGCTCTATTCGCTTTTTGCCATTGGCCTCGTGCTGATTTACAAAGCATCCTCGGTGCCAAATCTGGCACAGGGGGGACTGACGATGCTCGGGGCATACGTGGTTCTCGCGCTCGCGCGCGACGCGGGTCTGCCGATGTGGCTAGCCATTCCGTTGGCGGCAGTTCTCATGTTCGGCCTTGGCTTCGGTATCGAGCGTGTTGCTCTCAGGCGCCTCGCTGGACGTCCTGTTGTCATGATCCTGATGCTGACACTTGGCCTCGACATTTTCCTGCGGGGCACGACGCTTGCCATCTGGGGTGGGACGTCGCGTCCGATTGAGCTGGGCGTCAGCTATGAGCCGCTGTTTCTGGGCGATATCTTCATCAGCCGCATCCATCTCGTTGGTGCCGGAGTTGCGCTCGCGCTGTTTGTTGCCTTCATGCTGTTCTTTCGGACCCGGACCGGGATTAAATTACGGGCGATTGCGGACGATTACATGGCGTCGTGGTCGGTCGGGATTTCGGTAGAGCGCGGGGTGGGGCTTTCTTGGGCACTGGCGTCGGTGGTGGCCTTGGCGACAGGTGTCATATGGGGCGAAATTCAGGGCGTCGATCAGGCGCTTTCGCTCTTGCTCTTAAAAGGTCTGACAGTCGCTGTTCTGGGTGGTCTCGACAGCATTCTGGGTGCGGTGATTGCGGGGATCATCCTTGGCATTATCGAAAACGTCGGCGCAGATTTTCTCGATCCGCTTGTCGGCGGCGGGAGTCGTGAACTCATCGTCGCCGCAGTCCTGATTCTCACGGTCATGATCCGTCCGCACGGACTGTTTGGCCGCCACGACATCGAAAGGGTGTAGTGATGTTTTATCGACTTTCCGGTGTCCATCACGCCAACTTCATATCGGACAGCCGCATGTTCAAGGTTCCAGCAGACCGGAATTTGGCGGTGTTCTTCCTTTTGTTCGGACTTGGGGCACCGTTCATCATACCGTCGCTTTACCTGAACAGTTACATGCTGCCTTGGTTGATTTGGACGGCGGCCGCCCTGGGACTGAACCTGGTGACGGGATGGGCCGGGCAGCTTCATCTGGGCTATGCCGCCGTCATGGCCGTCGGCGCATATTCGGCGATTCACGCTGCGCGGTTCGGGGTGCCTTGGGAATTCGCTCTGATCATCGGCGGGCTGGCGTCGTCGGTGATAGGTAGCCTGTTCGCCTTTGCCGCCTTGCGGGTGAAAGGTCTCTATCTCGCGCTTACGACGCTGGCGATGCAGTTCGTGATGGACTGGGTTCTGAACCACTCACCAGCGATTTCCGGGGGCTCGCACGCCTCGCTCCAATCGCCGACGCTGGCGCTGCTCGGACAGGAGATCACCTCCGATACCGGCTTTTATTATGTCGCGTTTGGTTGGTGTGTGCTGGTGACAATCTTCATGCTGAACCTCAAGCGCACCGGGCTGGGGCGGGCGCTGGTCGCCGTGCGGGAAAAGGACTTTGCCGCCGCGATCCTAGGCGTGAACAGTTTCTACTACAAGATCCTGGCCTTCGCGACATCGTCCTTCATCGCAGGGGTCAGCGGGGCCTTGCTGGTCGCGACCTTCTTCTTTCTGGCGGCACCGGAGCAGTTTTCGGTAAACGTATCAATTCAGGTACTTGCGATGGTGATCGTCGGCGGATTGTCGAGCATAATCGGTACTTACTTCGGGGTTGCTCTAATCCTGTTGGTGCCGGGGTTGGTGAACGGTTTTGTCGTCGTGACGAGCCAAGCGCTTGGCATGAAGATCAACGTTGAAACGCTCGCCCATATCCCGAACGCGGTCTATGGCGCGCTGATCGTCATCATTCTTCTGATCGAACCGTTAGGGCTGGGAAAGCTCTACGGCAACATCAGGGATTATCTGATGGTCTGGCCCTTCGATCAGCTCAGAAAGTAAAGGGAGAACCCGATGCAGGAAAAAGTCGAAGCCCCGTGCATTCTGGCGATGAACAGTGTCGAAGTGCTGTACGACAACGTAATGCTGGCGATCAAAGGTGTTTCGGTTCAAGTGCCAAAGGGCGAGATGATCGCACTTCTGGGTTCGAACGGAGCGGGGAAAAGCACAACTTTGAAAGCGATCAGCGGTCTTTTAAAGTCCGAACGCGGACATATCAGCCGGGGTGAGATCACGTTCGAGGGGACCAACATTACCGAAATGCTCGCGCAAGAGCGCGTGGAGATGGGGATCTGTCACGTTATTGAAGGGCGGCGTGTCTTTGAACATCTGACACCAGACGAAAACCTTACCGCGGCCGCACCGAAGGGAATGTCCCGATCAAAGCTGAATGTGGAAAAAGATAAGATATACAGCTATTTTCCCCGGCTTGCCGAGCGCCGAAATTCGCAGTCAGGCTATCTGTCGGGCGGTGAACAGCAAATGCTTGCCATAGGTCGGGCGCTGGTGACCCAGCCGAGTTTGCTGATGCTCGACGAGCCGAGTCTTGGGCTTGCGCCTTTCTTGGTGGCCGAGATCTTTGGGATCCTTCAAAAGATCAACCGGGAGGAGGGCATGTCAGTTCTTCTTGTGGAGCAGAACGCTCTCGCCGCTCTGGAGATCGTTTCTGAAGGATATCTGATTGAAAATGGTCGAGTGGTTATGCACGGCACCGCTGAAGCCCTGAAGGCCAATTCCGACATTCAGGAATTTTATCTTGGCGGTGGGGAAGGCACTGATTTTCATAATGTCAAACATTACAGTCGACGCAAGCGTTGGCTGAACTGAGATCCGAAAGGGTAAAGGTTCTAGGTGAATAATATGCAACAAGTTGCCAAGGCGTTAGCGGTTTTTTCGGTGACTGATGGTCTTATGTCCGGTGCCAAGGCTTTGGCCGCGCCCGTCGAAGTTGGCGTCGCTTACGATCTCTGCAAGCCCTATACGATTGGCTCACCAACAATTTCGCAGGCGGCGATGGATCCGATCATCTTGGGAGTCGCGCGGAACGCTGTGGATCTCCGCAGGCTGCCGATTACGCAGCACTCCTACAGCGCAGGAGTTGATGCACTGGAAGACTTCGATGCAAAAGGTCTGGTGTCCCAAGTAGCATTAGCGGTCGCCCCCCATGGCACCGACCAGACGCGCATCGAGATATGAAGCAGCCAGGTATGGGATTCGCGAACAGATTGGATTGCCGAACATACCGTTATCAGTTGAAACGTGGTCCCGGAAGGTCCTCGAAATACGGTTAATGCAGGTATGGCGGCAGAAGGCGCAGTGTCACGCGGGGGATGCGTCGGAACAAGTAAAAAGACCCCGCACCCAGTCCAAAGGGAGAGAGAGAGAAATGAAACTCAAACAGCACGTCAAGGCAGCGGCCCTTGCCACTGCTTTCGCATCGAGCGCTGCGGTCGCATCAGCCCAAGCCGAAGAGCCAATTCGGTTTGGCCTTTGCTTTGACCTCAGCAAGTCCTATTCCTTCGTCTCGCCACAGGTGGCGCAGGCCGCTCAGGATCTCGCGATGTACACCAACGACAATGGCGGCATCGAAGGCCATCCCGTTGAAATTATCGTCCGCGACCATGGCAACGAACCCCAGCGCGGCGTGGAATGTTATGAGCAACTCAAGCGTGAAGGTGTCTTCAACTTCTACTTCCTGTCTACGCCGGTGACCAACGCGGTGCTGCCGCGTGCCATGAAAGACGGAAATATCCTGATGCAAACTTTTGTTGGTCGCGGCGACGCAGTGGACGGTGAGGTGTTCGAATGGGTCTTTCCGGTTGGGCCGACCTACTGGCAGCAAGCGGCAAACGATGTGGCCTTCATCAAGGAGCAAATGGGTGGCAATCTCGAAAACGCAAAAATCGGCTTCATCTATCTGGATTATCCGTTCGGTCAGGAACCGATCGAGATTCTGAAGGCCATCTCCGAGAAAGAAGGTTTCGAGCTGGACCTCTATCCGGTTCCGTTGCCGGGGTCTGACCAGTCCGGCGCTTGGAGCAATATCCGACGCGACAAGCCTGACTATGTGATCAGCTGGCTTCTGGCTGGTGGACACGTGGTTGCGTCCAAGGAAATGCGCCGCAACCGCTTTCCGATCGACCGCTATCTGTCGGTGAACTGGATGAACGAGGTTGATATCAGCAATATTGGAGCGGAAGAGGCCAAGGGCATCCTGCGCGGGACCAATGTTGCCGGTGGCCAAGATGTGCCGATCGTCAAGACGATGCTCGAGACTTACTATGCTGATGGCAAGGGCTCAGGCCCTGAAAGCCTGGTTCGCGACGTTTATTACAACACTGGAATGGCCATCTATTCGACCGGGTTCGAAGCTGCGCGGCTGGCGATCAAGGCGAACGGCTGGCCGCTGACGCCCGAGACCATGAAGGCGGCCTTTGAGTCGATCGAAAACTTCGATGCCAATGGCCTGATGGCCCCCGTGACCGTCACGCCCTCGGATCACGGCGGCGGCGGCAAGACGCGCGTCGAACAGTGGGACGGTGACACTTGGGTTCCGCTGACCGACTGGAGCGCCGACTATCTCGATGTGGTGTGGGAAGTGATCAAAGAAAGTTCGGCGAAGTTCACGGTTGAATGAGTATCGACTTCCCCGCAGCGCAACAGCTGCGGGGGAACCCTCACGGCATCAAACCCGAAAAATTTACGACTTGGAGAGGCGTGGCTGATGAACCCCATCGACGTGACGATTGAAGACGGAATCGCAACGGTTTGCATTGACCGGCCCGAGCGCAAGAACGCGTTGTCGGTGGCAGCAACGAACGCGCTGACCGATGCCTGGGAGACAATCGAAGCCGATGACAGTGTCCGCGTGGCGATTCTTACCTCGACCGATTGCGGCGTGTTCTGCGCCGGGCTGGACCTCAAGGAAGCTGGGCAGATCGCGCGCGACGAAGGCGTCGATATCCTGATGAAAATGCGCGACCCTTTTCATGAAACGATGCGCGCCTGCAAGAAGCCCATCATCGCGGCCATGACCGGATCGCTGATGGCGGGGGGCATGATGCTGACGCTGAATTGCGATCTTCGCGTCGGCCTCAAGGGCACTAGGGTCGGCATCACCGAGGTCAAGATTGGCCGTGGCTCACCCTGGGCGGCCCCGGCGCTGTCGATGCTGCCGCAACCTGTCCTCATGGAAATCGTTTTGACCGGAGATCTGATGCCCATCGAGCGGCTGCATGGGTATGGGTTTACCAACTATCTCGAGGATACGCCGGACGCCGTGCGCGCGCGGGCGTTCGATCTTGCCAAACGGATCGCCAGCGCCGCACCGCTCTCTGTGGTGGCGGCCAAAGGCAGCGTTCGCGCCACCATGGATTTGGGCTGCGCTGGCGGTCTGGAAGCGGGCAAGCGGCTGCACGAGGTCGTTTACGCCAGCAATGACGCGATCGAAGGACCGAAGGCTTTTGCCGAAAAGCGATCGCCGGTCTGGACAGGAACCTGATGGAGACCTTAATGACCGACCTTATTCGCTTGGACAGGGATGGCCCAGTCGGTATCCTGCGCTTCCTCCAGCCCGAGAAACGGAACCCCTACAGCATCGCGTTCGTTGAGGAATTGGTCACGTATCTGCGTGAGGCCGAACGGGACGATACGATCCGCGCCATGGTCATGACCGGTGGCGAACACTTCAGCAGCGGGGGTGACCTGGTCGGCTTCCAGGCTGAGATCGCCAAGGGCGCGAGGGCCACATCCGAAATGGTCGACAAGGTTCATGATGGTGGGCGCGCCGCCTATCTCTTTCGCAAACCGTTGATTTCCGCAGTCTGCGGCGTCGCGTTCGGTGCCGGTCTGAGCTTGGCCCTGTCGGCGGATATCATAGTGGCCGCCGAAGATGCCCGGATATGCGAGGTTTTTGCCCGTGTGGGCGGGTGTCCCGATACCGGATCGAGCTGGCTTCTTCAGCAACGCGCCGGCGCGGGGGTGGCGCGGATGCTTGTGCTCACGGGCCGCGAGATTGATGGGCAGACCGCGAAGGACCTCCGCGTTGTGGAAGAGTGCGTTCCGGCCAAACAGGTTGAGCAGCGCGCGCTTGAGATCGCTCACGAGATTGCCCCACATCCGATGTTCGGCGTGCAGACCGCCAAGCGCGTGATGCGCGCTTCGGCGGAATGTAGCTATTTTGAAGCACTGGAAATCGAGCGTGATGCCCAAAGCGTTCTGCTGTGCGCGCATGACTTTCCCGAAGCCATGAAAGCGTTCTCCGAAAAACGAAAACCCTGCTTCCAAGATCGCTAGATCTATTGAAGCCAAATCGCAAACTCAAGGAGACCATGCCAATGAAGGTGCTTGTGCCTGTCAAGCGTGTGATCGACTATAACGTGAAGGTCCGTGTGAAGGCGGACGGGAGCGGTGTCGATCTTGCGAATGTGAAGATGTCGATGAACCCGTTTGACGAGATTGCCGTCGAAGAGGCGATCCGCCTCAAGGAAGCGGGCAAGGCCGATGAGGTTATCGCGGTTTCCATCGGCGTTAAACAGGCGCAAGAAACCCTGCGCACGGCGCTGGCCATGGGCGCGGATCGCGCGATCCTCGTGATTGCCGCCGATGACGTGCATCAGGATATCGAGCCGCTGAGCGTGGCCAAGTTCTTGGCGAAAATCGTCGAGGAAGAGCAGCCGGGCCTCGTGCTCTGCGGCAAGCAGGCGATCGACAATGACATGAACGCCACCGGCCAGATGCTCTCGGCGCTCCTGGGCTGGTCTCAGGCGACCTTTGCCTCGAAGCTCGCCATCGAGGGCGATCATGCGCTGGTCACGCGCGAGGTGGATGGCGGTCTGCAGACGATCAAGGTCAAGACGCCCACGATCGTCACCGTCGATCTGCGCCTCAACGAGCCGCGCTATGCGTCGCTGCCCAATATCATGAAGGCCAAGAAAAAGCCGCTGGATGAGAAGACCGCCGCAGATTACGGCGTCGACGTCACCCCCCGGCTGGAAGTTACCGGCACATCCGAGCCCGCAAGCCGCGCGGCCGGTGTGATCCTCGGCTCTGTCGACGAGCTGGTTGCGAAACTCAAGGAAGTAGGAGCCGTATGATGTCTGTTCTTCTTCTCGCCGAAGCCACCGATGGGGAACTGGCGCTCGACGCCACCGCCAAGGCCGTGACCGCCGCTGCCAAACTGGGCGATGTCACCGCTCTGTGCTGTGGCGCATCGGCTGCCGCGGCAGGGGCCGCTGCGGCCAAGATCGCCGGAGTGAAAAAGGTGCTCGTGGCCGAGGATGCCTCGCTGGGGCACCGCTTGGCCGAGCCCACCGCCGCGCTGATCGTGTCGCTCGCAGGCGACTACAGCCATATCGTCGCCCCCGCCACCACCGATGCTAAAAACGTGCTGCCGCGCGTGGCGGCGCTGCTTGATGTGATGGTGATTTCCGACGCCTCGGGCGTGGTGGATGCCGACACATTCGAGCGTCCGATCTATGCTGGTAACGCCATCCAGACCGTGAAATCGCGTGACGCGAAAAAGGTCATCTCCTTCCGTACCTCGACCTTTGACGCGGCGGGAGAACAGGCGGCAGCCCCCATCGAGACCATCTCGGCCGTGACCAACCCCGGCCTGTCGGAATGGATCGAGGACAAGGTTGCAGCCTCGGACCGCCCCGAACTGACCTCTGCCGGGATTGTCGTATCGGGTGGACGTGGCGTTGGCTCCAAGGACGATTTCGCGCTGATCGAGAACCTCGCGGACAAGCTGGGCGCGGCCGTTGGCGCGTCCCGTGCGGCGGTCGACTCGGGCTATGCGCCGAACGACTGGCAGGTCGGGCAAACCGGCAAGGTCGTGGCACCGAACCTCTACGTTGCCGTGGGCATCTCCGGTGCAATCCAGCATCTTGCGGGCATGAAGGACAGCAAGATCATCGTCGCCATCAACAAGGATGAAGAAGCGCCGATTTTCCAGGTGGCCGATTATGGCCTCGTGGCCGACCTCTTCACCGCCCTGCCGGAACTCACCGAAAAGCTGTAACCGATACTGGAAGGCCCGCCACCCGGCGGGTCTTTCCCGTGGGCGCAGAATTACTCGCCTTTGCCCAGTATGCTTTTGTTATGTTCTCCAAGCAAAGGGGCCGGGAGGTAGTCGTGCCTTGCAGGGGTAGCCGAAAACCGAACTGGTGGGCGTGTCGTCCAGATGGCGCCTTCCGTTGGATGATTGATCTGCTGAAAGAAACCGGTCGCGGCAAGATGAGGATCGCTGGGCAGGTCCGACAGGTTTCGCACCGGCATAGCGGGAATGTCGGCCTGTTTCATCAGGACAAGCCATTCTTCAGTTGTCCGTGTCAGCGCGATCTGCGCCACCAGATCGTAAAGTGCGCCAATGTTTCGGCTGCGGGTATCCATATCGGTAACCCATGGGTGGGCGAGCATGTCATCGCGCCCGACCGCCTTGAAGAACCGCGCCCATTGCACGTTGGTGTAGGGCAGGATCGTGATGAACCCGTCCGATGTCTGAACCGGGCGGCGGTGGGGGACCAGCATGCGATTATAGCCGAAATCCTGTGGTGTGTCCTCGAAAGTGGCGCCATCCATGTGCTCAACCAGCAGGAACGCCGAAAGCGTTTCGAACATCGGCACCTCGACATGCTGGGCCTCGCCCGTGCGCTCGCGGTGGAACAGGGCCGCCATGACGGCATAGGCCGCCGTGACGCCGCCAAGCTTGTCGGCAAGGATCGTCGGAGCATAGGCGGGCGCGGCCTCAGGGTCGCGCATTGATGCCAGGCTGGCCAACCCCGAGACCGACTGGACGATGTCGTCGAAGGCTGGTTTGGCGGCATAGGGCCCGTCCTGCCCGAAGCCGGTGGCGGATACCGTAATCAGATTCGGGTTCTCGCGGCGCAATGTGTCGGGATCGAGCGACAGTCGGGCAAGCGCTGCCGGTCGGATGCTTGAAATCATCACGTCAGCATCTGCCAACAGCTTGCGGAGACGGTTGCGATCGGCTGGCGTCTTGAGGTCGAGTATAACACTACGCTTGTTGCGGTTGGCCCCCAGAAAGGCGGCCCCCATCAACTTGTTGCGTGACGGCTGGACCTGGCGCAAGAGATCTCCCTCGGGGCTTTCCACCTTGATCACATCCGCCCCCAGATCGCCCAGCATTTGCGTGGCTAGGGGGCCGAAAACCACCGAAGTCAGATCAATAATCTTCACGCTATCAAGGATGGCGGGCTTCTGCGCGGCAGTCATCTATGTGAGCATCCTGTTTTATGCACGAGGGTCAAACTCGGCGCGGATGGCTTTACCGTCCGCGTCGAAAGCCGGGCAGGCGCCAAGGGTCGTCTCTCCGAGGCTGCGCCGAATCGGGGGCGCAGGAACTTTGATTTCGCCAGACGGCGTGCCGATGGTGGATCGGTCAAGCTGCGGATGGCCGGAAAGGGACGCCACGTCGTTCACCGCCCCGGATGCTATGCCCGCAGCGTCGAGCAGCTTCAGCATCTCGGCGCGGTCATGCGAGGCGAACACGGTCTTGATGAGCGCTTCGAGCGCGGGCTTGTTGTCAATTCGCGCCGTGTTGTCATGAAACCGGGGGTCGGCTGCCAGAGTTGCACCGCCCAGTATGTGTTCACAGAACCGTTGCCATTCGCCGCTGTGCTGCACGGTAATGACGACAAGCTGACCGTCCTTGCACTCATAGGCGCCGTAGGGGCAGATCACCGTATGGTTCAGACCGACGCGGGGCGTCGGTTTGCCAAGATAGTCGTGATAGAGCAGCGGAACCGACATCCAGTCGGCCATCACGTCGAACATGGCCACCGAAACGCCGCTACCTTTGCCGGTGCGCTCACGCCCGATCAGCGCTTCGCAGATCCCGGCATGGGCTGTCATGCCCGTGGCGATGTCGCAGACCGACACGCCAACCCGCCCCGGCCCGTCCGGCGTGCCGGTCACCGATGCCAGGCCGCTTTCGCATTGCACCAGAAGGTCATAGGCCTTGGCGTTGCGCATCGGGCCGTCTTCGCCGTATCCGGTGATGTCGCAAGTCACGAGACGCGGGAACCTCTCTCGCAGACTCGCGGAATCCAGACCCAGCTTTGCCAGGGCGCCCGGCAAAAGATTTTGAATGAACACATCCGCGTTTTCCAGCATTTTCAGCAGGATATCGCGATCTTCTGCTGCTTTGATATCCAGTGCGACCGATTCCTTGCCCCGGTTTAGCCATGTAAAATAGGCGCTTTCGCCGTTGGCGGCAGTATCATAGGCGCGCGCGAAATCGCCCACGCCCTTGCGTTCGACCTTGATCACCCGCGCACCGGCATCGGCAAGCCGCGAAGAGCAAAAGGGCGCCGCCACCGCCTGTTCGAGCGCGATGACGAGCTTGCCGGAAAGGGGGGCTGAACTTGAATCTGACATGGCGTTCTTTCAAGTGAACCTATGGGATTGACAAAATCTAACAGCTGTTAGAAATATTATCAATACGATTAACCAGGAATGGACCATTTGAGGAGAATGCCGGTGCCGGACGCCACAGGACCAGACCAGATATTCCAACGCGCGCTGACAAACGGGGAGATCATGCTGCCCAGGTGCGATGATTGCGGAGCCTATCATTTCTTTCCAAGGGTCCTGTGTCCGCACTGCCATGGGACCGCGATCTCTTGGCATCCCGCCAGCGGCAAGGGCCGGGTCCACACCACCACTGTCGTGCGTCAGAAGCCCGAGCGCGGCGGCGACTATAACGTGTGCGTGGTGGAACTGGAGGAAGGCGTTCGGATGATGAGCCGGGTCGAAGGCATTGCCCCCGGTGACATTGTCATCGACATGGCCGTGACAGCCTTCGTGGGCGAGGCCGAGGGCCAACCGGCTGTGCTTTTCAAGCCAGTGGAGGTATAACTCATGACCGCTAAACTTCGGGGAAAATCCGCCATTGTGGGAACCGGGCACGCGGGTTTCGGCGAGGCATATGGGCTGACGGCCTATGATGTCATGGCGCAATCCGCACTTGCGGCACTTGGCGATGCGGGGCTGAAGCTGTCCGATGTGGACGGTCTGTTCTGCACCATGATGGAAGACAGCATGCCTGCCCTTATGGCGGCCGAATATCTGGGCATTCAGCCCAGGTTCATCGACGGCACCATGACGGGCGGGTCGTCCTTCGTGAATTACCTGACCTCCGCCACAATGGCGCTGGAGGCTGGCCTGTGTGATGTGGCGCTGATCGTTTATGGCTCCAACCAGCGCACCGCGTCGGGCAAGCTGGTGACGGCCTCGCGCCCGCCCGCCTATGAGGCGCCCTATAATCCGCGCTATCCGATTTCCGCCTATGCGATGGCAGCGGCCCGGCACATGCACCTATACGGCACCACCCGCGAGCAACTGGCCGATGTGGCCGTGGCCGCGCGGGCCTGGGCGCAGCACAACCCCGAGGCATTCGAGCGCGGCCCGCTCAGCCGCGAGGATGTTTTGGGCGCGCGTATGGTGGGCGATCCGTTGACTGTGCGCGATTGTTGTCTTGTCACCGATGGCGGCGGGGCGATCGTGATGGTTCGCGCCGACCGTGCCAGGGACTTCCCTAAGGCCCCGGTTTACGTTTTGGGCAGCGCGGCGGAAAGCTCGCACCGGCAAATATCGCAGATGAAGGATTTCACCGTGACCGCCGCCCGCGAGTCGGGCGCACGCGCCTTTGCCGCGGCGGGCGTGTCGCCTTCGGACATTCAAGCGGTCGAGCTTTACGATGCGTTCACTATCAATACGATCCTATTTCTGGAAGATCTCGGCTTTTGTGCCAAGGGCGAGGGCGGTGCCTTTGTCGAGGGCGGGCGCATCGCGCCGGGCGGGGTCTTGCCGGTGAATACCAATGGCGGGGGTTTGTCCTGTGTGCATCCCGGCATGTATGGCATTTTCACCGTGATCGAGGCGGCGCGGCAGATCCGTGGTGATGCACCCGGCATTCAGTTGAAGGATGTCGACCTGGCGCTGGCGCATGGGAACGGCGGTGTACTGTCCAGTCAGGTCACGGCAATCTTGGGTTCGCAAAACACGCTCTGACAGCGATCGAGGGAGGAAATATCATGCCATTGGATTTCGACGCGCTATCGAACTGGGACTTCGAAGAGATCGAGCAGACGCTGACCGAGCGGGATACGATCCTTTATGCGCTCGGCCTCGGGTTCGGCGAGGATCCGACCGACAGGAAAGAGTTGGCCTTCGTCTATGAAGATGGGCTGAGGGCCGTTCCCTCGATGGCGGTCACGATGGGGTATCCGGGCTTCTGGCTGCGCAATCCGAAAACCGGGGTGAACTGGCAGAAGGTTTTGCACGGCGAACAATGGCTGGATATCTACAAACCGTTGCCGGTCAAGGGCAACATCATCGGCCGTCCCCGGATCGACTTCATTTCCGACAAGGGCGAGGGCAGGGGCGCCGTCATCTATCAAAGCCGCGACATCATTGACGCCGACACCGGCGACAAGCTGGCTCGCGTGGCGATGTCGGCCTTCTGCCGCGGCGATGGCGGGTTCGGTGGCGAAAACAGGCCCGGCCCGGCCCCGGCGGCCTTGCCCGACCGCGCGCCCGATCATGTCTGCGATATCGAAACACTGCCGCGCCAGGCGCTGGTTTACCGCCTTAGCGGTGACATGAACCCGCTTCATGCCGACCCGGATGTGGCGCGTTCGGTCGGGTTCGACCGCCCGATCCTGCACGGCCTTGCGACCTATGGTCTGGCGGCGCGGGCGATCCTCAAATCGCTGCTCGATTATGACGCCGCCCGGCTTGTCGGGCTGGACGTGCGGTTTTCCGCCCCGGTCTATCCCGGCGAGACCGTGCGGTTTGAGATCTGGGAAGAGGGTGGCGAGGCCCGGTTCCGCGCTTCGATCCCGGCCCGCGACGTGGTGGTTCTAAACAACGGGGCTGCGCGTTTCGCGTGAGGGAGGGACGATGACACAGCCGCTCAAGGATATCCTGGTGCTGGATTTCAGTACCCTTCTTCCCGGCCCGATGGCCACGCTCATGTTATCCGAAGCCGGGGCCGAGGTTATCAAGTTCGAGCGTCCGGGCACGGGCGAGGATGCGCGCCTGACCGCGCCGAAAATAGACGGGGAGAGCATTGGCTTCGCTGTTTTGAATCACGGTAAGCGGTCGGTGGCGCTCGACCTCAAGTCAGACGCGGCCATGGATATCCTGCGCCCCCTGCTGGAAAAGGCCGATGTCGTGGTCGAACAGTTCCGCCCCGGCGTGATGGACCGGCTGGGCCTGGGCTATAAGGCGGTGCGCGCGATCAATCCCGGTATCATCTATTGTTCGATTACCGGCTACGGCCAGACCGGCCCCAAGGCCATGGCCGCGGGCCATGACCTCAACTATGTGGGCGATTCGGGGATCCTCTCTCTCAGTCGCGGGCCGGACGCGCGGCCGACCATGCCCTTCGGGCTGGTCGCCGATATCGGCGGCGGCACCTATCCGGCGGTGGTGAATATCCTGCTTGCCCTGATCGCGCGACAGAAAAGCGGGCAGGGGGTGCATCTGGATATCGCCATGGCCGAGGGGGCGTTCGCCTTTGCCTATTGGGCCCATGCCGAAGGCGTGATCGCGGGGCGGGAGATCGCAAGCGGCAACACCCGCCTGACCGGGGGGCAGGCGCGCTATCGTCTCTATACGGCGGCGGATGGTCGGCAGATCGCCGTCGGCGCGATCGAGGAAAAGTTCTGGCAGGCGTTTTGCGACGTGATCGGCCTGCCGCCGGAGCTTCGTGATGACCTGAGCGACCCGGAACCCTCCGCCGCCGAAGTCGCGCGGCGTCTGGCAAGTCAGCCTTCGACCCATTGGGAACCGTTGCTGGCGGCGGCGGATTGTTGTTGTACCGTCGTGAAAACACCCGCCGAAGCTGCGACCGACCCGCATTTCACCGCGCGGGGCGTGTTCGGGCGGAAACTGAACATATCCGGTCGGGTCGTGCCAGCACTGTCGCTGCCTATCGCGCCGGAATTCCGTTCCCCCGCAGACCCGGCCGGACGTGCGGCCGCCCTGGGCGAAGACAATGCGCGCTTTGGCCTGGGTGTGCGGGAGACGGAATAAATCCCGTTGACGGGCAGGTTATGAATCATTAATCTAACACTTGTTAGAAAGTGAGGGGGGAAATGGCAAATTCCAAGGACGATCTGCCGACAGAGGCAGAACGCTATGTCATGCCGTCGCACTTTGTAGAAAGCGACAGTCGTGAAGTGCGGGACTTCGTGGCCTCTGCGTTGCGCGATCTTCCGCCGGATGCGTCCGGGCGCGACAAGGCGATCCGCCTGTTCGAGGCGGTTCGCGATGATATCCGTTACGATCCCTATTGCTTCGCGCTGGATGAAGACTCCTATCGCGCCAGCCGGATCGCCGGGGCAGAGGCGGCGTTTTGCGTACCCAAGGCAATTCTGCTCGCGGCTTGCCTGCGTTCCGTCGGCATCCCCGCCGCTTTGGGGTTTGCGGATGTGCGCAACCACCTGAATACACCCAAGTTGCAGGAATTGATGGAGACCGATCTCTTCATCTATCACGGCTACGTTCAATTGTGGCTGGGCGCAGAGACCTACAAGGTCACGCCTGCGTTCAACATGGAGCTATGTGAACGCTTCGGGGTCAAACCGCTGGTCTTCGATGGGTATCACGATGCCCTCTTTCACGAGTTCGATGAAGATAACCACCGGCACATGGAATATGTTAATGACCGGGGGCTCTATGTTGACCCGCCGATGGGGGAATTCCTGACAGCCTTCAAGGAAACCTACCCGAGACTGGAAGAGTTCAACCGTGTGCGAATTGCCAGGGATTCGAGCGGGTACGATTCCGGTTTCGCGAAGGAGGGGGCCTCTTGAGGTATCTGGAGGATTTCGCGCCGGGGCAGGTCTTCCGCTTTCGCAGCGCCCCGATGAGCGTGGATGCCATCAAGGCATTCGCCAAAGAGTGGGATCCACAACGGCTGCACACCGACGAAGACTATGCGACCACCATACATGGCAGTCTGATCGCCTCGGGCTTTCAGACGGTTCTCGCGATATTCAAGCCGATCATGAGTGAATTCATGACCGATGTTGCAAATATCGGCGGCATTGGTTTCGACAATCTACGCTGGTTTCGCCCTGTCCGCCCGAATGAACCGCTGGATATAGAAATGATCATCAACTCGGTCACCCCGTCGAAAAGCAAGCCCGACCGGGGCGTCCTGCACTACACCGTCAAGGCTTACAATCCCAAGGGCGAGGTTGTTTTTTCAACCGACACGCCCGCTATGGTTCAGCGAAAACGTAATGACAGAGGCTGATATGCACTCAAGCGACCAGGAAGATCTTCGCCTGCTGCGCGAAAGCGCGCGCACCCTGTTTGAACGGGCAGGGGGCAGTAGCCGGGCCAGAAAGCTGCGTGACGCCAGTGGCGGCTGGGACCAGAAGATGGTCCGCGAGCTGGCCGAGGCCGGCGTTTTTGGCGTCAATGTGCCCGAAGCAAATGGCGGGCTTGGCATGGGCCTGGCCGCCGGGGGCGTCCTCGCCGAGGAAGTAGGCCGCGTGATTGCCCCGGAACCGGTGGTGGTGACGGTCGGGCTGAGCCTTGGCCTTTTGCGCAGGCTTTGCCCGGATCACCCGAAGATGGCGGAGCTGATCAGCGGCGAAACCACCTTGGCGGTGGCCTGGCAGGAACGCGGACCGGGCGGGGCGCCCGCCGAGGCGAGCTGCCGCTTTGTCGACGGAAAACTGACCGGCAGCAAGGCCTGGGTCGTCGGCGCAGCCGGGGCGCATGGTTTCCTTGTTGTGGCCCAAGGGGACAATGGGCCGGTTCTGGCCCTGACCGAGGCCGCCGCCGACGGACTTTCCGTCGTTAAGCGTGTCCAGGCCGACGGCAGTTCGATGTGCGAGCTTTCGTTTTCGGGAACCCCGGCAGAGCAATTGGCCGGAGGCTCTGCGGTACAGGACGCGCTCTCCGAGGCGATCAGCGATGCAACAGCACTTGCCGCGGCCGAGCTTGTCGGGCTGAGCGATCGCGCCTTCGAAATTGCTCTGGACTACATCAAGACCCGCGAGCAATTCGGCAAGCCCATCGGGACGTTTCAGGTTCTTCAGCACCGCGCCGTGGACCTGCACATCATGCGTGAGGTTGCACAGGCGACCGTGCGCGAAGTTCTCGCGCAGATGGACTGCGAAACCGACCAAAAGATCCGCACGCGGCTTGCCAGCCGTGCCAAGGCGCGTGCGGTCACCGCCGCCAGGAGGATCACGCGAGATGCGATCCAGATGCACGGGGCGGTCGGCTATACAGACGAGTATGATATCGGGCTTTACCTGAACCGCGCGCTCGTCCTGTCGGCTTGGCTGGGCGACGACGCCCATCACCGAAGGATCTGGTTCGAGACGCGCGAAGAAGAGGGGGCAGCATAATGACCGACTGGAACGCAATGAGCGACGCGGAATTTCGAAAGGAGATCCGGCAGTTCTTTGAGGCGGAATACCCCGATGATCTGCGACATCTGCCGTACCGTCCGAAATTTTCCGAAATCGAGCATTGGCACCGCAAGCTTCACGCCAAGGGGTGGGTTGCCCCGGCCTGGCCCACGGAATATGGCGGCATGGGGCTGAGCGCGTCCAAGCTTCTGATCTTCTACGAGGAACAGCAGCTCTGGGGCGTGAACCGTGGGCGTGACATGGGTGTCCAGATGGTCGGTCCGCTGATCATCAAGTTCGGCACCCAGAAGCAGAAAGACTATTGGCTGCCGCGCATTCTGAGCTGCGAAGACATCTGGTGTCAGGGCTATTCCGAACCCGGAGCCGGGTCGGATCTGGCCAACCTGCGCACCCGCGCAGAGATCGACGGCGACGATTTTGTCATCAACGGCCAGAAGATCTGGACCACAATGGCGCATGATGCCACGCATATCTTCATGCTGGTGCGGACCGATCCGGATGCGCCAAAGAAACAGCAAGGCATCAGCTTTCTTCTGGCGCCGATGTATCAGCCCGGCGTCGATGTGCGTACGATCACGACGCTTTCGGGGGAACCCGAGTTTTGCGAGGTCTTTTTGGACAATGCCCACACCCCGCGCGAGAACCTTGTGGGCGAGCTGAACGAGGGCTGGACGATGGCCAAGGCGCTCTTGAGTTTCGAGCGTATCTTCATCGGTTCGCCAAGCCTGGCCCAGAACGCCCTGGGTCAGCTTGAAAGCTTCGCCCGGAGCCGTGGCGCTTTCGACGATCCGGTATTCCGCGACCGTTTTGCCCAAGCCGCGCTAGATGTTGAAGATCACGCCGCGCTTTACGCCCGTTTTGCCGACCAACTCAAGCGAGGCGAAACGTTGGGCGCGGATGTCTCTATGCTCAAGATCTGGGTGACCGAGTGCTTTCAGCGCATCAGCGAACTGATGATCGAGGCGGCCGGACCCGATGGCGGCACTGTTGGCCCGCTTCAGGTTGGCAACGTAAGCGTGGATGTCTTGTCGAACTTCTACAAGGCCCGCCCGACAACGATTTACGGCGGATCGAACGAGATTCAACGCAACATCGTGTCCAAGGCCGTCCTTGGACTGCCTGGTTGAACCCACACTGACATCAAACGAAGGAACAGAATCATGTCGGACCGTTACGCAAAATATCACAAGATGAAATTCGACTACCCGGCTGATCGCGTCCTGCGCATCACATTCGACCGTCCCGAGTCATTCAATTCCGTGGACGCGGAAACCCACACTCAAATGACGGATATGTGGATCGATATCGACCGCGACCCCGACATCAATGCAGTGATCGTCACCGGCGCGGGCAAGGCATTCTCGGCCGGCGGCGATTTCAGCCTGATCGAGAACATGATCGGCAATTCCTACGAGATCATGAAGACGTGGAAAGAGGCCAAGGACCTCGTCTACAACATCATCAACTGCAACAAGCCGATCATTTCCGCCATCAATGGCCCTGCCGCTGGTGCCGGCCTTGTTGTTGCCATCCTGGCCGACATCTCGATCGCCGGGAAAAAGGCCAAGATCGTCGATGGTCACCCGCGCCTGGGCGTTGCCGCTGGCGACGTCGCGGCGATCATCTGGCCGCTGCTGACCTCGATGGCCAAGGCGAAATACTATCTGATGACCTGCAAGCCGGTTTCCGGCGAAGAGGCAGAGCGCATCGGTCTTGTGTCGATGTGCGTCGAGGATGACGAGTTGCAACAGATCGCGCTGGACACGGCTGTGGAACTATCGAACGGCTCGCAAAGCGCCATTCGCTGGACTAAGTATTCGCTCAACAACTGGCTGCGCCAGGCCGGGCCGATCTTCGATGCCTCGACGGCGCTGGAAATGCTCGGCTTTATGGGCGAGGATGTTAAGGAAGGGGTTCTGTCGCACCGCGAAAAACGCGCGCCGAATTTCCGCAAGGACTGCCCGCTTTGATCCACACACGGTCAGGGAGGCATGGTCATGTCTGACGATATCTACCGGGACATCGCACAAGCCTATGCCGCCGCGGCCGAAAAGGCCCCGGGCCTGAAAGCGCGATTCGCGGCGGTCGGGTTCGATCCGGCCGCCGTCACATCCCTGGCGGATCTGTCGCACCTGCCGATGATGAAGAAGGAAGAGCTTCTCAAGCTCCAGCGTGACACCCCGCCCTTCGGCGGGTTCCTCGCCGCTGATCTCAAGGATATCGGGCGGATCTACGTCTCGCCCGGCCCGATCTTCGAACCCACACTTCCCGGAGCGGGGGGGCATGGTCTGGATCTGCTGTTCAAGACGGCCGCCGTGGGCGCAGGAGACATCATCCTGAACACCTGGATGTATCACCTCGTGCCGGCGGGGCTTTTGTTCGACGAAGCGGCGCAGGCTGCGGGGGCGACGGTGATCCCCGGCGGCGTCGGCAATACCGAACTTCAGGCGCAGATCATTGTCGAGGTCGGCGTTACCTCAATCTGCGCATCGACCGCTTTCTTCCTGACGCTGGCGGACAAGGTGATCGAAACCTATGGGCGCGACGCCTGGAAGGTGAAAACCGCGTTTCTGGGCGGTGAGATGGGCGACTGGATGGCCAAGCGCCGCCGGATCGAGGCCGAGTATGGCGTCTCCACCTGGGCCGCCTATGCCACCGCCGATCTGGGCCTTGTCGGTTATGAGGATGGCGGCGAGGGCTATGTGGTCCATCCTGATCGGGTGGTGCAGATCTGCGATCCGGTCAGCGGCGCGCAGGTGGCCCATGGCGAGCCGGGCGAGGTTGTGGTGACCGCGCGCGACGCCACCTGGCCGATGATCCGCTTCGGCACCGGCGACAGTGCATTCGCCCTTGAAAGCAACAAGGATGGCGGCGTCCGCCGCCTTTCCGCCTTGCAGGGCCGGGTCGGCGCGGCCGTGAAGGTGCGCGAGATCTTCGTCTATCCGCGCGTCATCGAGGAGGTCGTCATCGCAACGCCGGGCGCCAGGGCCGCGCAAGCCGTGGTGACGCGCGAGAACGACCGCGACATCATCCGCCTATCGCTCGTCCTGGAAAGCGGTGCCGATTCCGCTACCGCCGTGGCTGCAGCTGCCGAGGCATTCAAGCAGCACGCAAGAATCCGCGCCGATGCAGTTAATGTGTTGGCTGAACTACCGGAAGGGGCAGATCTGATCGTGAACGCGAAAGACGTCTGATCGCTCACGATCCAGTCCGGGATGGTCGTCAAGTGCTGGAACGACCGGTCATGAAAGCGCGCCGCCCGTTCCGGTCGTCCCCGAATCTGGCGCGTACGGCAAGGCCCCTGCGCGCCAGGATTGATCTGCTGAAATTTCCTTAGTTCAAAAGGACCGCGGCATACCCAAGATATGCTCGGCCACATAGGACAGGATCAGGTTGGTCGAGATCGGCGCCACCTGATACAGCCGGGCCTCGCGGAACTTGCGCTCGACATCGTATTCGCGCGCAAAGCCAAAACCGCCATGCGTCTGGATGCAGGCATTGGCCGCCTCCCAGCTGGCATCGGCCGCCAGCAGCTTGGCCATGTTCGCCTGCGCCCCGCAATCAAGCCCGGCGTCAAAACGCCGGCACGCCTCAAAGCGCATCAGGTTGGCAGCCTCGACATTCACATAGGCGCGGGCGATGGGAAACTGCACACCCTGGTTCTGACCGATGGGGTGATCGAACACAATCCGTTCGCCGGCATAAGCGCGCGCCTTGTCCACGAACCAGTAGCCGTCACCGATACATTCCCCCGCAATCAGCGTTCGCTCGGCGTTCAGCCCATCGAGGATGTGATAAAAGCCGCGCCCTTCCGTGCCGATCAGGTTTTCGGCGGGGATTTCGAGATCGTCGAAGAACACTTCGTTGGTCTCGTGGCCGGGCATGTTGGCGATGGGGCGCACCTCCATGCCGCTTCCGATAGCCTCTTTCAGATCGACCATGAAGATCGACAGCCCCTCGGATTTCCGCTTCACCTCGCTCAGCGGCGTGGTGCGGGCCAGCAGGATCATCAGGTCCGAATGCTGGATGCGGCTGATCCAGACCTTCTGACCGTTGATCACATAGCGGTCGCCCTTTCTGACCGCCGTGGTCTTTAACTTGGTGGTGTCGGTGCCGGTGGTCGGTTCGGTCACGGCCATGGATTGCAGGCGCAAGTCGCCGCTGGCGATGGCGGGCAGGTATTTCTGCTTCTGTTCGTCCGAGCCATGCCGCAAAAGCGTGCCCATATTGTACATCTGCCCATGGCAATGGCCCGCGTTGCCGCCGCAGCGGTTGACCTCTTCCATGATGATCGAGGCCTCGGTCAGGCCAAGGCCCGAGC
Source organism: Roseovarius sp. MBR-79 (assembly GCF_053628555.1). Classification (NCBI taxonomy): domain Bacteria; kingdom Pseudomonadati; phylum Pseudomonadota; class Alphaproteobacteria; order Rhodobacterales; family Roseobacteraceae; genus Roseovarius; species Roseovarius sp. MBR-79. Next base: position 24,374 of record NZ_JBRJGP010000015.1, read on the forward strand.
CGCCGTATTCCTCGGGGATCATGGCGGCAAGCCAGCCCTCGCGGGTCAGCGCATCGACAAACGCCTCGGGGTAGGTCTCGGCGGCGGCGGCTTCGCGATGGTATTCCGGCGGAAACTGCGCACAAAGCGCGCGCAGGGCGTCGCGCAGGTCATTATGCTTTTCGGGGGCCGATGTCCGCATCGCCTATTTCGCTCCGGGGCCGGAGGTTTCGAGGATCTCCTCTTCGGCGCGTTGCCACAGTTCGAAGGAAATCGGGTTCTCGCTTTCTTCAAGGATATGGCCGACCAGCCCGATGGCCCGCGCCATCACACCAAAGCCGCGCACGATCTTCCATGGGAAGCCGAATTCGCAGCAGATCGCGCCGATGGCACCGGTGGCGTTGATCGGCAGCATCTTGCCCGATTTTTCCTCGGCCACATCCTGAATCTTCTGGATCAGTTCGACATATTCGCCGGACTTGCCGTTCTCTGCCGCGATCTCGAACAGGCGCGGCGTGCGCGGATCGACCGGCTTGTGCACCGGGTGGCCCAGCCCCGGCACGATGGCCTTGCGGGTGCGGAATTTCTCGACCGTCTCTGCGGCGATCGCATCCAGATCGGCACCGGTGCCCAGGGTGTCCTGCGGCAGCGCCTCGTAAAGCATTTTCGAAGCGCCCTCCATCGAGCCGACAAAGACCATGCCCAGCCCGCACAGCCCGGCCGCCACCGCCGCCTGAAGCGATTCCGGTGCGCCCATATAGGTCATGCGCGCGGCCAGCGCCGAGGGCGTGATGCCATGTTCCACCAGGGTGATGATGATGGCGTTGAAGACTTGGCTTTCTTCGGGCGTCGCCTTGCGGCCCGTCAGTTGCAGAAAGGCGAGATCGCCCAGGTTCATGTGCCCCAGAATTTCATTCGGCAGGTCGAGGCCACGTACGCAGATCTTGTCCGGCGTGCTCCAGGCGATGTTCGAGCTGATTTTTCCCTGTCGTTTTCCCATCAGACCGGATCCCACGAAAAGACGTCCGCCGAAACTTCGAGCGGCGTGAATTGCGATTTGAGCGCGGGAATGGCGCGCTCGGCGATTTCATCGGCGGTCCAGCCATCGCTCGAATGGACGGATCGCACCGGACGGGGCTGATTGAATAGGAATATCTCGTTGTTGCGCACAGCGAAGATCTGGCCGCTGACACCCTCGGCCCGGTCGGACATCAGGAAACAGGCCATCGGCGCCACCTTTGCGGGGGTCATCTGTTTGAGTTTCTCGACCCGCGCCTGCTGCTCGGGCGTGTCGGTCTTGATCGACGAGATCATCCGGCTCCAGGCAAAGGGCGCAATGCAGTTCGAGCGCACGTTCCAGCGCTTGAGATCGAGCGCGACCGATTTCGAGAAGGCGGCGATGCCCAGTTTGGCTGACGCATAATTGGCCTGCGCGAAATTGCCGATCAGCCCCGAGGTCGAGGTCATGTGCACCAGTGCGCCGCTTTCCTGTTCCCGAAAATAGTCGGCGGCCGCGCGGGATGTGTTGAAGGCACCGTAAAGGTGGACCTTCACCACCGCGTCGAAATCCTCAAAACTCATCTTGTGGAAGAACCCGTCGCGCAGGATGCCGGCATTGTTCACAACCGCGTCGATACGGCCGAATGCCTTGACGCCGGCCTCAATCATCGCGCGCGCCGCGTCTGGATTGGCGACCGACCCGCCATCGGCGATCGCATCGCCCCCTGCGGCCTTGATTTCCTCGACGACCTTCTGCGCCGCCGTTTCAGTCTGGCCGGTACCCTTGAGCGACGCACCCAGATCGTTTACAACCACCGCGGCCCCTTCGGACGCTGCCATCAAGGCAATATCGCGACCGATCCCGCCACCTGCCCCGGTGACCAGAACCACCTTTCCCTCAAGTGCCCTTGCCATGTCTTTCCCTCCTCAACTTGCCTTGCGATATTTGTCCAGACCGCCGCTATGCATGGCCCGGCCCATGAGCGGCGCGCCGATGATTTCTTCTGCCTTGAGCGCCGCCGCGATCAGCTTGTCGAGATCAATTCCCGTCTCGATACCAAGCTCATGGCATAGGAATACGGCATCCTCCGTGCAGACATTACCTGCGGCGCGCGCGTGGCCGTGGCCAGCGAACGGACAACCGCCCAGCCCGGCGATCGAGCTTTCGAACATGTCCACCCCCATCGACAGGGCCGCGTAGAGATTGGCGATGCCAAGGCCGCGCGTGTCGTGGATATGCATCCCGATGCGGGCGTCCGGCGCCAGATCGCGCAGCGCACCGATCATGCGCTTGACCGCCTCTGGGTTGCCCCAGCCCATGGTGTCGGCGATGACAAGGATCGGAACCGGAATGTCCTCTTCTTCGCAAACCTGCAGGATAAAGCGGAAATCGTCAAGAATGCGCTCTTGCGGGATCGGGCCCTCATAGTTGCAGCCAAAGGCGGTCATCACATAGGCCGCATCGACCGTGTAGCCGTCCTGCTTGTAGATTCGGACCCACTCGCGCTGTTTCTCGCGCATTTCAGCGGCGGAGCAGTTGTTGTTGGCCTGCGCGAACGCTTCGGACGGGTAGAACAGCAGGCGCGGGTCGATATCGACCTCATGCGCGGTCAGCGCCTTGCGGAACCCCTTGTCGTTGAGCCAGAGCGACGTGTATTTCACGCCGGGCTTGCGCTTGATGCGCTGGAACAACTCGCCGGTGTCGGCCATTTGCGGCACATATTTCGGGCTGACGAAACTGCCCACCTGAATGCGTTTCAACCCGGTCTCGCTGAGCATGTCGATCAATTCGATCCGCTGCTCGATCGGATAGATCTTCTTCTCGATCTGAAAGCCCTCGCGCGGGCCCTCTTCGTGGAATTCGACGAATTTTGGAAAATCGCTCATGTCGTCATTCCTCAAGTTCCAGGATCTCGGCGATGACCTGGCCGCGATCGACCATGTCGCCATTCGAGACGGATATATTGCTGGCGATGCCGGCTGCGGCCGCGCGGATCGAGATTTCCAGTTTCATGGATTCCATGACCGCGATCACGTCGCCTTCGGCCACGGGCTGACCCTCTGCCACCTTGACCTCGACGATCGCCCCGGTCAGCGGCGAGGTCACGGCGCGATCCGCCGCCGCATCGCCGCCGGCGAAATCCAGCGGGGCCGCCGGACAGAAGATCAGGCGGCCTTCGGGCGTGTCCATCTCGATCACCCCGGCATGCAGCCGCGTGTCGATCAGGAAGACGGTATCGCCCTCGCTCAGGCGCCATCGACCCGGCGTGATTTCGCGCGCGGTCAGCATGGTCGCATCGCCGTTTTCCGACAGGACGGTGTAGTTCTCTGCGTGTTTGACCGGGCCGACGCGCAATTCCTCGGATATCGCGTCGGCATCCGTGAGCGTCACGCGCTGTCCTGCCTCCATCGCATCGCCACCGAGGCCGAGCCGCCAGCCGGTGAACGTGTCGCGGTTGGTCCAGGGATCGGCACTCTGGCTGCACCGCCCGCTTGCCACGAAGAGAACGGCGGCGGCCGCCTTCCACAGCTCGGGCCGCGACAGGGTGCGTGGCTGCGTCAGATCGTCGATCCGGCCGTCGATCCAGAGCGTATGCACCTGCATCCGCCCGAACTCGGGATTTCGCGCCAGCGCCGTCAGAAAGGCGCGGTTGGTCTGCACGCCCTCGACCGCGACATGATCGAGCGCCGTCGCCAGCCGCGCGAGCGCGGTTTCCCGGTCGGGCGCGTGCACGATCAGCTTGGCGATCATGGGATCGTAATAGGGCGTGACCTCGTCGCCCTCGGCAACGCCGCTGTCGATCCGCAACCCGTCGGGCAGGCTGAGCGTGGTCAGCGTGCCCGTGGAGGGTGCGAATTGCATCGCCGGGTCTTCGGCATAGAGCCGCGCCTCGACGGCGTGGCCGTTGATTTCGAGATCGCCCTGCACAATACCAAGGCCCGCGCCTTCGGCGATCCGCAGATGCAGCGCGACCAGATCGAGCCCGGTGATCGCCTCGGTGACGGGGTGTTCCACCTGGATGCGCGGGTTCACTTCGAGGAAGAAATACTTGTCTCCTGCAACAAGGAACTCCACTGTGCCCAGGCCGCGATAGTGGAGCGTCTCGCCCAGTCGCACCGCGTCATGCGCGATCTCGTCCAGAAGCGCGCGCGGCAGGCCCCAAGCCGGGGCCTCTTCGATGACCTTCTGGTGGCGGCGCTGAAGCGTGCAGTCGCGCTCGAACAGATGCACCACATGGCCCTTGCCGTCGCCCGCGATCTGCACCTCGACATGGCGCGCCTCGGGCAGGAAACGCTCGAGCAGAAGGCCCTCCGAGCCGAAGGTGGACTTGGCCTCGCGCAGCGCGCCTTCGATGTCTTCCTCCAGCGTGGTCTCGTCGGTCACGAGCCGCTGCCCGCGCCCGCCGCCGCCGCCGACCGCCTTGAGCAGCACCGGAAGGCCCATCTTGCGCACTTCGGCGGCGATTTCCCGAGAGTCCGATCGTGCGCCCTCCGCGCCCGAGATCACCGGAACGCTGGCGGCAATCGCCGCCGCCTTGGCGCTGGCCTTGTCGCCGAATCGCGCGAGCGTTTCGGGCGTCGGCCCCATGAAGATCATGCCCGCGGCCTCGACCGCGCGGGCAAAATCGGGGTTCTCGGCAAGAAAGCCATAGCCGGGATGGATCGCATCCGCGCCGACGGATTTCGCGGCGGCGATGACTGCGTCGATCTTCAGGTAGCTCTCGGAGGCGGGACCGGCACCGATGCAGACGGATTTGCCGATCTCGCGGACATGCAGCGCGTTGGCGTCGGCCTGCGAATGCACGCCGACCGGAGTGATGCCGCTGACCCGCGCGGTGCGCGCGATCCGGCAGGCGATTTCGCCGCGATTGGCGATGAGAAGCGTCTTGATTTTCATGGGGTCCGCCTCACATCCTGAACACGCCGAAATGGGTTTCGACCTTGGGCCGGCGCGACGCCAGATCGAGCATCAGCGCCATGATGTTACGGGTTTCGCAAGGCTCGATCACGCTGTCGATCCAGAGGTTCGAGGCGAAGTTGTAGGCGCCCTGGAAATCCTCGTATTCCTTGCGAACCGGGGCCTTGAATGCTTCTTCCTCCTCGGGGGTCCATGTCTTGCCCTCACGTTCGTTGATCTGCGCGCGGACCTGCGCCAGCACGCTGGCGGCCTGTTCCGGCCCCATGATCGCCGAACGCCCCGTGGGCCAGGCGAACATCGCGTCGGGCTGGAACGGGCGGCCGAGCATGGCCAAATACCCCGCCCCGTAGGAACCGCCGGTGATGATGGTGAATTTCGGCACCCGCGCCGAGGACATGGCGGTGATCATCTTGGCGCCGGCCTTGGCGATGCCCATCTGCTCGACCTCGCGGCCGACCATGAAGCCGTTCACATCCGCGAGAAACAGCAGCGGAATATCGCGCTGGACGCAGAGATTGATGAAATGCGTGGCCTTCAGCGCCGCCTCGACAAAGAGCACGCCGGTATTGGCGAGAATCCCGACCTCGTGGCCGTGGATGCGGCCCCAGCCGGTCATGATCGTGTCGCCGTAAAGCGGCTTGAACTCGTGAAAATCGCTGTCGTCCACAAGACGCGCGACGATCTCGCGGTTGTCGGTGGGCACCTTCGGGTCGCGGCTGACCAGCCCATAGATTTCCTCAGTCGGGTAGGCGGGCGGGCGCGGGGTTATGGGTGACTTGCGGCGCAGCGGCTTTTCCCCCAGATGGCTGACGATCTCGCGGGTGATCGCCAGCGCGTGCGCGTCATCCTCGGCAAGGTGGTCTGTCACGCCCGAAACGGACGAATGCATCTTGCCGCCCCCCAGCGTCTCGGCATCGACCGTTTCGCCGGTCGCCGCAAAGGTCAATTCCGGCCCGCCCAGATACATGAAGCCCTGACCGCGCACGATCACCACCTCGTCACAAAGCGCCGGGATATAGGCCCCGCCCGCGGTGCAGGGCCCCATGACCACGGCGATCTGCGGCACGCCGTCGCCCGACATGCCGATCTGCTGATGGAAAATCGAGCCGAACTGCCCCTCGTCAGGAAAGATATTCGCCTGTTCCGGCAGGAATGCGCCACCCGAATCGACCAGCGTGATCACCGGAAGACGGTTTTTCCAGGCGATTTTCTGGGCCCGCACATGTTTGCGGCAGGTCATGCCGAAATAGGTGCCGCCCTTCACGGTGGCGTCATTGGCGATGATCATGCAGTGACGACCTTCGATCACGCCGAGGCCGGTGATGATGCCGGCCCCCGGCGGCACGCCGTCATATTTGTCCAGCCCGGCAAGCTCGCCGATCTCAAGAAACGGCGTGCCCGGGTCGATCAGCCGCTCGACCCGTTCGCGCGGCAGGATCTTGCCCTTGCTCACATGCCGTTCGCGCGCCTTTTCGGGGCCGCCGATGCGTTGCATGCGCCGGAGGGCATGCAGGTCACCGACCTTTTCGCGGTAAACCGCGTCATTTGCCCGGAAGTCGTCTGACCCGGTGTCGAGCAGGGATTTCATTCTGGTCATGGCAGTTCAGGATACTTTCTGAGAACAAAGGCAACCTTGGCGGCGCCGGGTTTTTCAAACGTGTCGGGCGCAACAATGTCGACGTCGGCCTTGAACACCAGCGTATCGCGGAGGCGTTGTTCGATCTTTTTCTTGAGGGCGGCGTCATCCACCGGATCGCGATCGGGGCCGCGTTCGACGATCACCTTCAGCGCACCCTGCGTGGTGTGGCCTTCGAAATCCGCCACGATCCGCATGACGCCATTGGTTTCCGGCGCCATTTCAGTGATCACACTGTTGATCGCGGAAGGGAACACGTTGGCTCCGCGCACGATCAGCATATCATCGGTCCGCCCGGTGCAGCGGATCTTGGGACCGGTGCGCCCGCAGGAGCATTCGGTGTCGAGGACCTCGATATAATCGCCAGACCGGAACCGCACGAGCGGGCTAGCCTGCCGACCGAGCGCGGTATAGACCATCTCGCCTTGGGCACCTTTTTCCCACGGGATGATCCTGCCGCTTTCGGGATCGAGCAGTTCGGTGATGATATAATCCATGTTGACCATATGCATACCCGACTGATCATCGCATTCGGCCCAGTAGGTCACGCCCAGATCGGTGCCGCCAAGCATTTCGGTGCATTTCGCGCCCCAGGCTTCTTCGATCCTGGCGCGGATCGCCGGTATACCGCCACCCGGTTCGCCGCCCACAACCACCCGTTCGACACCCAGTTCACTGGCCTTGCAACCAAGCACTTCAGGAGCCTTTTCGGCCAGGTGCAACACGAAATTCGGTGCCCCGACGATACAGCGTGGGTGGATGTCGTCACAGGCGCGCAGCAGCCGTTCGGCACCGCCATCCGCCCCCACCGGCACATCGATCGCGCCCATGTATTGCAGCCCCTGCATTATCGGGATACCGCCGACAAAACCCTTGGCCAGCGAAAACGCGTGCAGCACCAAATCGCCCGGACGCACCCCGTTGGCGAAGAAGCAGCGCGCAGTCATCTCGTGCCACATCTCGGCGTCGGATTCGGTAAGGGCAACATATGAGGGGCTGCCGGTGGTGCCCGACGAGGCCTGCATCTGGATGATATCGGCCATGGGCGCGGCGCGGTGCTTGCCAAAGGGCGGCTCGGTGGCCAGGCTTTCGCGGATCTCGGTCTTGTAGGTATAAGGCAATTTTTGAATATCTTCGATGGTTCGGATATCGTCGAAATCCACACCCGACTTGGCGAACTTCTCCTGATAGAATGTCGAGTTCGCCTTGAGATAGGCCATCTGCTCGCGCAGCCGCTCTTCCTGGATGCGGCGCACGTCGTTGAGGGAGGTGCCCTCGATTTCGTGCCAGAAGCGATCGTTCACCTTGTCGGCGGCGTCTTGCCGCCGGAAGCGCATTCCGAATTGCATGTCGTTCTCCCTGACAGACGGTGAGATCAATAAGATCTTGGCAGGCCCATGACCTTTTCGCCGATAAAGCTGAGGCACAGTTCGCGGTTCACCGGCGCGGTGCGCAGCAGCCGCACCAATGGATACATTTCGTAAAGCCCCGTATCCTCGGTAAAGCCGGATCCGCCATGCGCCTGAAGTGCTGCGTCCACAGCCTCGATCCCGGCTTCGGCGGCGGCATATTTCGCCATGTTGGAAGAGGCTCCCGCCGGCAGCTTGTTGTCGAACTCCCATGCCGCGCGGCGGGTCATCAGGCTGGCCATCTCGACCGCCGTATGCGCCCTGGCCATCGGGTGTTGCACCCCCTGATGCGCGCCGATAGGCTGGCCAAAAACATTGCGCTCGGAGGCATAGGCCACCCCCTTGTTCAGGGCGAAGCGGCCGATGCCGCAGCACAGCGCGGCCAGGATGATGCGTTCGGGGTTGAGGCTGTCGAACAGGATGGAAAACCCTTCGTCCACCTCGCCGACCACGTCCTCGGGACCCAGATCCACCTCGTCGAAAAACAGGGTCCACTGTTCTTCGGGTAGGGGGATCGAGATCTTCACCCGTTGTTGCGCGACGCCCTTCTTTTTCAGGTCCACGGCAAAAAGGGTGAACCCGTCGGTCTTGCGGCTGACCTCGGTGTGCGGCTTGGTTCGCGCCACCACCAAGCAATAGTCAGACACGTCGGCCCCGGTGATGAAGGTCTTTTCCCCCGACAGGCTGAACCGGTTGCCCCGGCGTTTGGCCAGCGTCGTGGTCTTCATCGTGTTGGACCCGGCCCCCGGTTCAGTGATCGCGAAACAGAACTGGATTTCGCCCCGGCAGGCGGCCGGAAGCAGCTCTTTCTTGTGGAAGTCGGTCCCGTGGCTGGCGATATGGGCCAGTGACATGGTTGGGCCGACCACCATCATCAGCAACGGAATGCCGTGATTGGCCGTGCCCTCCATGAACAGGGCCATCTCTGTCATGCCAAGCCCGGCACCGCCGTATTCTTCGGGAACCATGATGCCCAGAAAGCCGTCATCGGCGATCTGCCGGAACATCTCGTGCGGAAACTCGTGCTTGCGCGCGTGCCGCAGCCAGTAATCATTGTCGAATTTTTGCGCCAACTGGCCGCCGTATTCGTAGATCTGGCGTTGTTCGTCATTCAGGGTGAAATCCATGGTTCTTCCTCAACACTGAAAAGCCGGTTTGCGCCGGCCCTCAAAAGCATCTAGCCCTTCGGCGACGTCATCGCCGGGCAGCGCGCGCACGGCTGCATCGCGCTCAAGCCGCATCTGCTGGTCGATGCCAAGGTCCGCACCTTCCCGCGCCAGCCGTTTCATTTCGGCGATACCGCGGCGCGAGCGGGTAGCGATGGTCTGGCAATAGTTCAGCGCGGCCTTGTGCAACTCGGCATCCGGCACGATGTAATTGACCAGACCAGCCTCTCTGGCCTCGTCCGCCTTGAGCCAGCGGGCCGAGAACATCAGGTCGAGCGCCCGGCGCAGCCCCATCAGACGTGTCAGCCGCTGCGACCCGCCCCAGCCGGGGATCAGGCCGAATTGTGCGTGTTGATCGCCAAACTGGGCGGTTTCGGCGGCAAAGCATACGTCGCATGCCAGCATCAGTTCGATCCCGCCGGCCAAACACAAGCCCTGCACCGCTACCACGACAGGAAGCGGGCTCGACTCGAGCGCGCGCAGGTTTTTCATGCCGAAGGAGATGAAATGGTCCAGCGCGGCGGGGTCGGTCAGTTTGCCCTTCACCTCAGTCAGATCGGCGCCCGTGCAAAAATGTTTGCCCTGCGCCCGGATCAGGATCGACCGGATATTCCGGGCGGCCTCGAAGCTGGCGCGCGCGTTCGAAATGCATTCATGCACCTCGAGTGAGAGGCAATTGAATTTCTCGGGGCGCGCCAACTCGATGATGCCTACGCTACCTTCGATGCTTACGGCGACGGGATCACTCATTTCGATACTCCCTTCGCCTTCTTGTCGTATTGCAGCGCCACGCGGCCGACCTTTTCGCGCGCGATCACAAGTTTCTGGATCTGCGCAGTGCCGTCACCGATCTGTAGGCCCAGCACGTCGTTGTAGCGCTGATGATGGGGCAGGTCGGTGGTGTATCCGTAATGCCCGTGCAGGATCAGGCACTGATGCAGGATCTCGCAGGCGGTCTTGGGCAAGTACCACTTGCACATCGCCGCCTCGGAGGTGTGCGGCAAGCCGCGGTCGCGCAGGTCCAGCGTGTAATAGCAAAGCTGCCGCATCATGGTCAGTTGGGTTTCGGCCTCGGCCAGCGGGAAGCTCACGCCCTGATATTGTACGATGGGGGTGCCGAACGCCTCGCGTTCCCTGACATAGGCCCAGGTTTCATCCACCGATGCCTGCGCTGCGCCCAGGCATTCCAGCCCGATCAACGCGCGGGAATAGTCGAACCCCGCCATGATCGTGCCAAAGGCGCGGTCCTGTTCGGCCATCATGTTTTCGGCCGGAACAAAAATATCGTCAAAAAACACCGATCCGCGCCCAACCGGCTTGGTGCCGATGTCGTCAAAATGGGTGCGCGTGATGCCTTCCTGATTCAGATCGATGAAAAAGGCACTGACCCCGCGCGAGCCCCCGTCAGGATCGCCCGTGCGTGCAAACACCACGGCTGCGTCGGCTTGGGACGCAAAGCTCATCGAGGTCTTCTCGCCGTTCAGCCGCCAGCCGTTGCCGGATTTGGTGGCCTTGAGAACCAGGTTCGCCGCATCCGATCCGCCGCGCGGCTCCGTCAGGCCCAGACCGATGACGGCATCCCCCGAGACAACCTTGGGCACCCATTCCGACGCGATATCCTTGGAGGCGTGCTTGGCCACCATTCCCCCCATGAGAGAGCCGAGAAGCTGGACATAGCTTGCGTTGAAATCGGCATAGGCGATCTCTTCAACTATGAGTCCCGCAGTGACGGAGCTTTCGCCAAGCCCGCCGAATGCCTCGGGCAGATCGGCACCGATTAGACCCAGTGCGCCCATTTTCCTGATCAGCGCGCGATCAAAGGTGTGGCCGCTTGCGCGCTGCTGGTAGCCGGGCGCTAGCTTTTCGGTGGCGAATCGCTTCGCGGTTTCGCGAAACGCCTTTTGATCTTCTGTTGGCTGGAATTGCATCGGTGCTGCCCCCCCGTGACCGAAAATTCTTCTTTCCAAAAATCTAACGAATGTTAGAATATAGATCAAGCGAAGTTTTGAGGAGAGCGTTCACAGTGGAAAATACGCAGAGGGAAAGCTTCGGGACCATGCTTTCGCCCATCCGCGCAGGCGGGCACATGTTGCGAAACCGTGTTATCATGGGGTCGATGCACACCAGGCTGGAAACCGAGCCGGACAGTCTCGCCAAACAGATCGCCTTTTACGCCGAAAGGGCGCGTGGCGAGGCGGCGATTCTGGTCACGGGCGGGTTTTCACCCAATGCCGAGGGGATATTCGATCCCGAAGGTCCGCGCATCGATGACCCGGATCAGGCGCGGCACCTGCGCCCGATCTGCGAGGCGGTACAGGCCGAAGGCAGCCTGATCTGCGCGCAACTGCTTCATGCCGGGCGCTATGCAAAGATCGAAGGCTGCGTTGCCCCAACTCCGATCCGGGCACCGATCAACCGTTTCGTTCCGCGTGAAATGACCGATGCCGATATCCGCCGCACTATCGAGGATTTCGCCAAAGCCGCCGCCAATGCGCAGGCAGCGGGGTTCGATGGCGTGGAAATCATGGGGTCCGAGGGCTATCTTATCAACGAATTCACCGTCACGCATACCAACAAGCGTGAAGACGACTGGGGCGGAAGCGCCGAGAACCGCCATCGCTTTCCGGTCGAGATTGTGCGCGCGGTGCGCGAGCGGTGCGGGCCGGATTTCCTGATCATCTATCGGATTTCGGCGGCCGACCTGATCGAGGGCGGCGCGCCCGCAGATGAAATTGCCGCGCTCGCGCGCAAGATCGAGGCGGCGGGGACCGACATTCTCAACACCGGCATCGGCTGGCACGAGGCACGCGTGCCGACGATTGCCTATCCGGTGCCGCGCGGCGCCTGGCGCAAGGCGGCGGCCAATATCAAGGCGGCGGTGTCGATCCCGGTGGTCGCCTCCAACCGAATCAACACGCCCGCAATGGCAGAGGACATCCTGTTCTCGGGGGATGCAGACATGATCTCGATGGCGCGCCCCTTTCTGGCCGATCCGCATTTCGTGAAAAAGGCGCGCGAGGGCCGCGCGGACGAGATCAATACCTGTATTGCCTGCAATCAGGCCTGCCTGGATTTCATCTTCTCCGACCGGCCAGTGAGTTGCCTGGTCAATCCCCGGGCGGGTCACGAAACCGAATTCCGCGATACCCCCGCCGCGCAGCCGCGCAAGCTGGCCGTTGTCGGCGGCGGTGCCGCAGGAATGGCCACGGCCACCGAGGCGGCGCGGCTGGGCCACGACGTTACCCTGTTCGAGGCTCAGGACAAGCTGGGCGGGCAATTGAACCTGGCGCGCGCCGCGCCGGGCAAGGATGAGTTCGACGAAACCCTGCGGTATTATACCGGTCAGATGATAAAACACGGGGTCAAGCTACGTTTGGGGCAGCGGGCTGACGCCGGTGATCTGACCGGCTTTGACCATGTGGTTATCGCCACCGGGGTGACGCCGCGCATTCCCGACCTGCCGGGCATCGACCATCCCAAGGTCGCGACCTATGCCGAAATCCTGTCCGGCGAAAGCATGGCGGGCGATACGGTAGTGGTGATGGGGGCAGGGGGCATCGGCCATGACGTGGCCGAGTTCCTCGTGACCGGATCGGCAGAGGTCCGCAGCGCTGACACATTCTGCGAGACATGGGGCGTAGACCCGGAATTCGCCGCGTCGGGCGCGCTGGTGGGCGATCCGCTGGCATCGACACCATCGCGGCGCAAGGTGGTCATGCTTCAGCGAAAAACCTCGAAACCGGGTGCCGGGCTTGGCGTTTCGACGGGTTGGATCCTGCGCAACGCGCTGCGCAAGCATGGGGTCGAGGCCATCGGCGGGGTGGTTTATGACCGCATCGACGACGCGGGGCTGCATATCCTCGTGGACGGAAAGCCAGAGGTCATCGCCGCCGACACGATCGTGCTCTGTACCGGGCAGGAACCCGAACGCGCCCTGGCCGAGGCCCTCGCCGCGCGTGGCGTCCCGGTCACGATGATCGGCGGGGCAAAGGAGGCCGCCGAACTTGATGCCTTGCGCGCCATCGATGAAGGGGTACGTCTGGCGCAAGGTCTCTGACCCGACAGCGGCCGGGGACAGGCAAGGTCAGCAGGCGGTTGGTGATACCGCCTGCATGGGAAGCCGATCGGCGCGGGAAATCACGAGGGCAAGCGCCGCGTCCTCACCCGGCCACGCCGGTCCGCCCCACCATCGCCATCAGCGTCGCGGTCATCGTGGCGACGAGCTTTTCCTCCCCGCCCTTCACGGCATAGGCGCGCGCCTCGCAGATGGTCAGGGTTTTCCCCGGTTTCAGCACGTCGGCGACAAAGCGAAACCGCGCGCCATCCGCCGGGTTGACCAAGTTGATCTTGAATTCCGCCGTCAGCACCGCAGCCTCGGCGGGCATCAGCGAAAACCCGGCATAGCCACACGCACTGTCAAGCGCGGTCGCAACGACCCCAGCGTGCAGGAACCCGTGCTGCTGGGTCAGCGCGTCATCATGCGGCATTTCCAGAACGATATGACCGGGCGTAAGCTCGGCAATGGTGATCCCCATCGTGCGCATCACGTTCTGGCGGTTGAAACTGTCGCGCACACGCGTATCAAAATCGGGGTCTCGCGGCTCGAATTTCGGCATGGTCTGGTTTTGCTCCTCTCGTTATCCGTTGATGATATGTTTTACACGGGTCTTCAGCCGCTCATCTTGTAAGAAATGGCCAAGCGGTTGCCGCGCCGCCTGACCGCGAAGCGCGCCGGGGGACATGTCGGCAAAGGCCCGACAAGCGGATGACATATGCGGTTGGTCGTAAAATCCGGCGTCCAGGGCGAGATCGCTCAACGGAAGGGTCTGGCAGGCAAGTTCGTCAACCAGACGGCGAAAACGCCGGATCGCGGCGAGCCGTCTTCGTGACATGCCGGTCTCTGCCCGGATTCTGCGGCGTCCGGTCCGGTCGCTGAACGCCTGCGGGATCGCCGCGAATGACAGGTCTTCGGCCAATCCATCGAGTGCGGTGACAAGTTCAGGCATCGCGTCATCGCCGACTCTGACCCGTCGCAGGATCGAAGCCAAAGAGTCGAAAGTCTCGGCCGGGGGCATATGCTGCGGTCGCGACGACAGCCGCAGCCCGGCCACGATGCCGCAAAAAGACGCCCGGCGGGGAACGAAGCCGGGGCGGGGTGGCGCGAGCGACACATGCGGGCCGGTATCGCAGGCGTTGAGAACGCTCACCGACAGGTCGAACAGATCGGTTGCGAACAGCCCCCTTCCGCGACGGCTCAGCACGCCAGCGTCGCGGAAAACGTACAGAGTCTCGACCTGTGCTTCCGCGCCCGCAGGCGGCGCGAACTCGAGATAAAACGGCGCCGCCGTCAGGTCACTGGACGAAGGCATCCCGATTCTCGGCGATAAAATCGCGCAGGCGGCGGGCCGGGCGCCCAAGCACGTCGCTGACCGTGGTCTCGATCCCCGCGAGATAGCCCTTTGGGGCGATGGAGGCGAGTTCGACCATGGCTGCGGCGACCTCTTCCTGCATCCCGGCGGCGATCATGGCCGCCTTGGAGTCCTCGACCGACAGGGGCGCGCAGGTGATGGTGCGTCCGGTCACCTCTGACAGCATGGCCGCGATATCTTCGCCGGTCAGGGCCTCGGGGCCGGTCAGGCCATAGGTCTTGCCCTCATGGCCCGGGCCGGTCAGCGCCTCGGCGGCGACATCGGCGATGTCGCGGGCGTCAATCCAGGCCACAGGACCGCCCAGATCGTCGTAATAGACACCGTCTTTGGCGATGGTGTCGGCCTGCCAGAGCAGGTTCTGCATGAAATAGGTCGGCTGCACGAAGGTCCAGTCAAGCCCGCTTTCCTTCAGCAGTTCCTGCGTCTCGGAGTGCCACTTGCCAAAGGTCACCTTGGCCTTGGGCGACGCACCCAGCCCGGTGGCCAGAACGACATGGCGCACGCCCGCGGCCTTGGCGGCCGCGATCGCATTCGCCTTCCAGCGGCGCATGTCCAGATGCGCAGGCGTCACCAGGTAGATCCTCTCGGCCCCGGCACAGGCCCGTTCCAGGGCGGCGGGGTCAGTGAAATTGGCGGTGACCGCCTCGCACCCTTTGGCCTTGAGATTTTCGATCTTGGCGGGATCGCTGGTGACGGCGCGCACTGCCGCCCCCTTGGCCAGAAGGGTATCGACAAGCGGCGCGCCGGTGTTTCCGGTGGCTCCGAAGACAGTGATCATGGCGTTTCCTTTCGCAGGTCTGCAATGGGCTGCATGGTTTCGGGATTGCTGACCGATGACAGATCGCCCGGATCCTCGCCCAGATAGGCCGCGCGGACGATCCGGCGCATCGTCTTCATGCTGCGGGTCTTGGGCAGCGCCTCGACGAAATGGATCTCGCGCGGGCGGAAGGGCTTGGAGACGACCTCGCCCACCCGGTCCTTGAGCCGGTCCACGAGGGCGGCATCGGGCGTCACACCTGGTGCCGCGACACAGATGCAGACCACGGCCACGCCCTTGATATCATCGGGCGCGGCGATGGCGGCGGCGTCCACCACCTCTCCGGTTTCGGTCAGGGCTGCCTCGATCTCGGGCGGGCCGATGCGCTTGCCGGCGATGTTGAGCGTATCGTCCGAGCGGCCGAGGATATACCATGTGCCGTCCGGATCGCGGCGCACCCAGTCGCCGTGCCGCCAGACACCGGGGAAGGTGGACCAGTAGGTTTCAAGATATCTTTCCCGGTCGCCCCAGATCGCCGGGGTCAGGCCCATGGGCGGCTGGCTTACGACCAGTTCGCCCACCTCGCCCGGCGCGGCTTCGCTGCCATCCTCGCGCAGCACTTTCGCGCCCACACCGAGGGCCTCGGCCGAAAACCCGCCGGGCTTGATCTCGTGCAGGACGGTCGAGGTCAGGATGGCCCCGAACAACTCGGTCCCGCCGGAGATGTTCAGCGGCACGGCGTGGCGGCGGCAGATATGGTCGAGATGCCAGAGCCAGGCATCGTCAGTCCAGGGTTCCCCCGTCGCGGCGACGATACGCAGGGGAGAAAGGTCATAGCCGGAAAGCGGCGCGGGATCGTGCGTCATGAACTGGCGCACCAGCGTCGGTGCAATGCCCAGGTGCGTCACCTTCATGTCCGCGGTGATCCGCAACAGCCGGAAGGGGTCGCCGGGCATCGAGGGCGCGCCCTCGGCCAGAACCAGCGTAGCCCCCGAAAGCAGCACCGACAGAAGGGTGAGCGGCCCCATCACCCAGCCCATATCGGTCATCCACAGATGCCGGTCGTCGCGCTTCATGTCGAGGCACAGCAGGAAATCCGCCGTGGCCTTGGCCGGCACACCAAGATGGGTATGCACCACGCCCTTGGGCTTGCCGGTCGTGCCCGAGGTATAGGCGATTAGCAGCGGCGCGTCGGCCTCGACCGGATGGGCGGGGCGTGTCGGATCGGCCTTGCCGACACTCTCCTGCCAGTCCAGATCGCGCGCCGGATCGGCCACTACGCCCCCGAATCGCCGCAGGCTGATGACGGTGTGGACCGCGGGCACCTCGGTCAGCGCCTCGGCCAGCGCGGCCTCCATCCAGACGGGCTTGCCGCGCCGGGGCGTGGCATCCGCCGTCAGAACCGCCACCGCCCCGGCATCCTGGAGGCGGCTGACGATGGCAGGCGGCGCGAAGCCCGAGAACAGCGGCACCGCCACGGCCCCCAGCCGGGCGATACCCAGAAGCGCCGCCGCGATTTCAGGGATCATCGGCATGTAGATGCCCACCCTTTCGCCCGGTTTCACCCCGCGCGCGGCAAGCGCCGATGCCACGCGCGCGGTCTCGGCGGCAAGCTCGGCATAGGTCCAACAGCGGCGGCTTGCATCCTCGCCGACCCAGTCGATCACCATCTTGTCCGCCAACCCCTCCTCGATGCGCGCATCAAGGCATGTCTCTGTCAGGTTCAGAGCGGCGCCAACGGCCCATCGGATCGATTCGGGTCCCTTGAAAATATCGCGAAGCTGTAAGTAGGGGCGGCTGAACCGGATGCCGGCATGGTCGATGATCCGGCGCCAGAACCAGTCCGGCGCGGCGTTGGCGCGGCGGACGAGATCTTCATAGCTGTCCGCGGCACAGTCAGCCAGAAAAGCGGCAAGCGTACTTGAACGCTGAATGTCGGGAGATGGCTGGAACATCCTTGACCTTTCTCTAAGCCAGACAAGGCCGCGCCTGTGGCACGGCCTTACGGCTGTGCCGTATCACATCGCATCGCGACGCGATCACCCGTGCATCGACAAGCCACCTGAAACCGAAATGACCTGGCCTGTGATGAACCCGGCGTCGTCGGATGCCAGAAAACAGATGATTCCCGGATAGTCTGTCGGCTTTGCCAGCCGCTTCATCGGAATGGCCCGCTTGAGACCTTCTGCGATCTTTTCACCGCCCTCACCCTGAGCAATCTGGGCAAAGAGCGGCGTGTCGGTCGGGCCTGGCGCGACAGCGTTCAACTGGACGCCTTTGCGCGCCAGTTCCCGCGCGACCGTTTTGGTGAACGAGATGATCCCGCCCTTGCAGGCCGAGTAAACGGCCTCTCCCGACGAGCCGACGCGGCCGGCGTCCGAGGCGATGTTGATCACGCGGCCGCCACCGTTCTTGACCATGCCCGGCAACACCGCGTGGTGCATATTGAGCGGGCCGTAAAGGTTGATGTCGATAACCTTCTTCCAAAGGGCCTCGTCCGTGTCGAGGAACGGTTTGATCTCGTCCCATCCCGCATTGTTCACCAGCACATCGATCGGGCCTCCGGCCTCGACTGCGGCTACGGCCTTGTCGACCTGGGTGCGGTCGGTGATGTCCACGTTGAATGCTTGCGCCGTTCCCCCCGCTTGCTGGATCAAACGGGTCGTTTCATGCGCTCCCTCGTCGTTCAGGTCAAAAATCGCAACCTCGGCACCTTCTTCACCGAAACGTTCGCAAACCGCGCGTCCGATGCCGCTGCCGCCGCCGGTTATGATCACGCGTTTTCCCCTTAACCCTCTCATATGGAGGTCCTCCTTTTCCGGTATCATCTTGGTAAATATCTTGATTCGAAGCGTCTCATCGTTCATTCTAACAATTGTTAGATTTATTGCAATGGACACTCTTGTGGCAGACAAGTATCGACAGCCAATGGTACGATCGTTTGATGCAATCAAGAATACGGAAGACGATCTGAGCAAATCAGAGAGGACTCGCGGGGAGATTCTTTCTGCGGCGGCTCACCTTTTCCGGCACGAAGGTTTCTATGCGACAACGATGCGCGACATCGCGCAGAAATCTAGAATAGAGGCCGGAAGCATCTATTATCATTTTGAATCAAAAGATAAAATTCTGAGCGAAGTGCTGGATATCGGGGTTCGGGAACTCTACGAAAAGGTCAGCACCATCGTCCGATTGGCAAAGATACCGGACTTTCGCAAGACCTTCGCCATTCTCATCGAAACGCACCTCACCTTTCTCTTGGCTGACAGCGACTTCACCTCGGCCAATATCCGGAACTATCCGATGCTGTCGGATGAGGCCCGCGCCCCACACCGTGAGTTGCGTGCCGCGTATGCAGAGGTATGGAGCAGTTTTCTGAAAGACGCGGAGCGTGCCGGCCACCTGAGAAGCGACATTTCCATAACCGCGATCCGCCAGTTCGTTTTGAGCGCAATGAACTGGACTGTTGAATGGTATGATGTGGATCGATATCCCGTGAGTGTCCTCTCGGACCGTATGAGCAAACTGATACTCGACGGAATGTGTACGCGCCACAAAGCGAACACAGAGGGGCAGAAGACAAGCGCCGCCATTCCCGTCCAAGCAGCTAAATCGATCACCAAGGCCGCAAATACCCGCGCGGAAATCCTGAGGGCGGCAGCATGCGTGCTAAGGGACAATGGCTACAAAGCGACAACGCTAAGACAGATCGCGACAGAAGCTGATATGAAGGCAGGCAGCGTATACTACCATTTCAAATCCAAAGAAGAGATCGTAAACGAGGTTCTGAACGCCGGATTGAGCGATTTGCTATCTGGTGTCAGCGCCGCAGTCGAAGAATTTCATAAGCCATATGACCATCATGCAAGGATCGCGACCGCAATCTGGACACATCTTCATTTTCTCTTCAAGGCAAGCGAATTCACGTCTGCCAACATCAGAAGCTACGGTATGCTACCCAAACATTTCAGGGAGCGACACAGGAAGATTCGACATGAATACGGACGACTCTGGGACAGGATTCTTCGCGAAGCGCAGCAAGACGATGCTATCAGGTCCGATATCAAAATTGTACCCCTGCGTCAGGTTATGTTGGGTGCCCTGAATTGGACGGTGGAGTGGTTCGATCCCAACAAGGCAGAAAAGCAGGGGTATCTTTCACTGCCCGAGTTTTCTGACATGCTCATTAGGCTTCTTCTTGAAGGGATCTGCGACAGGGATAACGCCAGTTGCGCCACGCAAACAGGAATTTAATGATCGCAACTATTGCGATCAGACCAAAAGGAAGTGGTAAAGCCCTTCCGCGACTGGTTTTTCTTGGTCCGTCTGCCACGCCATCACCCTCACGCTCGCGATGCGCTTGCCTTTGCGCGTCACCGTAGCGCGGGCATAGAGCGGGCCTCTCACGCCCGGCCTGAGATAATCGACGGTAAGATTGATCGGCTTGGCAGGGACGTCCGCAAAATCCGGCTGAACAGCGATTGCAGAAGTGGCTTCCATGAAGCTTGCGATTATGCCGCCGTGGTAATGCTCCATGACCGGGTTGCCGATATGGCGTTCTAAAAAGGTCATCTCGGCTTCGGCATGGAGACTGTCCATGCTCTGGACCTCGAAGTTGAGAAATCGGAAGAACGGCACCCGGGAGACATTTGCATTGACGATTTGCAAGGTCATCATGTTCATTTTTCCCTTGTCATGGCGTCAAACAGGCTGGTTTCACCGCGCGTCAAGGCAAACGAGGCGGATCCGCGGGCAATCTCCGCATCCTCATGGCCATCGAACCAGATATTGCCAGAATTGAAGGCGATATGACGAGTCTGACGATAGCAATGGGCACGCACGAAGATATCTGCTCGGGAATGTGCAGGCCGCAGGTAATCGACCCTTAGGTCAAGCGTTGCCATCGTGCTGACACCCTGGATGGCAATAAAGTTTGCGAGTCCGAATACACTGTCGAGAAGGGCCGTCAGGATGCCGCCGTGAAGAAGGGTCTGATCTCTGTCAACGCAGAAATCCGGATTGAACGGCATCCTCACCCGAACGCCTTCGGTCGATACTTCTTCGATCTCAAGCGCCATATGATCAATCAGACCCTTACCGCGCGCATTCCACATCTGTGCGATCTGGTCAATTTTCTCCCGTGTAATGTCACGCATGCGTTGTTTCCCCTAGCGCCCTGTGAAGTTCGGTTTTCGTTTTTCAAGAAACGCCGCGACCGCCTCATGGTGGTCTTCGGTCTGATGCATCAACGCTTGATAGGCCGCCGCGGAATTCAGGAAATCGGGCAGATCCATCCGTTCGGCATTGCGCATCAGGCGCTTGGCGACACGCACTGCGCGCGGCGGCTTCGATGCGATGACGGCCGCGCGTTCGCGGGCGCGGTCCATGAGCCGGTCATGGGCCACGACCTCCAGAACCATACCCAGCTCCAGCGCCTCGGCGGCATCGACCATGCGTCCCGAAAAGGTCAGATCGGCGGCTTTCTGGTGGCCCAGACGGCGCAGCATGAACCAGCTGCCCGCGTCGCCTGGAATGATGCCGAGGTTCAGGAACACCTCGCCGAACCGCGCCTTTTCCGAGGCGACGCGCATGTCACACATCATGGTCAGGTCGCATCCCGCGCCAACCGCCGGGCCGTTGACCGCGGCTATGGTCGGAATGTCTAGATTGTAAAGCGCCAGGGGCAGGCGCTGCACCCCGTCGACATAGCTTTGCGCTGCCGCAAGCGGTTCCTTGCGAAAGACACTTTCGGGGTCGTTCATCTCCTTAATGTCGCCACCGGAGCAAAATGCCGGATCTGCGCCTGTCAGGATCATGACGCTAACATCGGGGTTTGCCTGCACCTGCGCGAATGTGTCCAGAAGGGCGGCGATCATGTCGTTTCCGGTAACCGGATTGCGGCGTTCCGGATCGTTCAGCGTGACCGTGGCGATCCTGTCGGAGATATTCAGAAGAACGGGGGGGTTACTCATTCTTGCCATCTCCTCGTTCGCGCTTCTCGAACATTTCAGGATTTATCATGTCACGGGCATCGTGACCCATGTGCAGGGTTTCCCCGCCACCTATATGGATGTCTTCGTCAGTAATGAAATTCCCCAATCTGGACGCGAGGAAGATGACCGTGCTGGCGATGTCCTCGGCCACGGCCATACGGTTCAGGACCGAGCGGTTGAGTTCCTTCCAACGTTCCGGTGGAATGGGGTAGCGGCCAAGCGCCTCGGTCTTGATTGTTCCCGGCGCGACGCAGTTCAGGCGGATACCGTATTCGCCCCATTCGGCAGCCAGCGTCTTCATCATGCCCGTCACACCGGCGCGGGCGGCGACGGTATGGGTTAAACCAGTGAGCGCGGTGCGCGCTGAAATGGCGGCCACAAAGACGATGGAGCCACCATTGCCACACATGAAATGATCGGCCACACAGCGGGTTATCTGCCACGATCCGATCGGATTATTGCGGATCACCGCTTCGAAGCCCTTGTTGGTGATGTCGCGCGCCGCCGCGATATACTGGCCGCCCGCGTTATTCACCAGGACGTCAAGCTGCCCATATTGGTCCTTTATACGCGCCATCGCGGCCTCTATACTATCTTCTTCGCGGGTGTCGCCGGGCACGACAACGGCCTCGCCACCCGCCGCGCGGATCATCCGGGCGGTCTCTTCCAGTGGCTCCTGACGGAGCGCAAACAGTGCCAGCCTAGCCCCGCAAGAAGCCATTTCCAGCGCCGTGGCACGACCCATGCCCGAGCCGGAGCCGGTAACCAGCGCGACCTGGCCGGCCATAAGGTCTGGCGCAAAGCGCCGCGCTTTTTCTTCGCTCATGTATTTACCCGCCGAACAGAGTGTCAATCGCGTCGACTGAAATCAAACACATGTTAGAAATTAGATCAAGCCAAGCTTTTTTGCGACGGGACGTTGCACCCAAAGCGAAAGGAAGATGCGGGGAAGCTTTGGCAACACGACAACTGCCCGACCTCTGGCGCTCGAACTGAGACGAGAAGTTGGTAAGTGTCTACTTTGATCAAAAGACGGTCGAAATCAGCGGAAAGTGCGGCGACTCAGGCAGCGAGACAAGCCTGCGCATCGTTGATAGTACGCCGAATCAAAAATTAAAGAACGCAAAGCGCGACAAGGCTTAAGTGGGCCATGTCAGGATTGTTCCATGTCAAAAGGCAGAAAAATTCGAAGGCTATATGGCTAGGATGTGATGGCACCTGCGGTCAGGGCAAGGTAGTGCCCCGAGGAGTGGTGTAGGAACTGGCGTCCACCTGCTTCTTCATAGCTGGTGCTGCTCGTTCACTGAGCGGCGATCATCGCCGTCTCACTTTCATCGTGGCACATGGCGGTCAGCTTTTCCACCGGCATGTAGCGGCGGGAGACGGCCCATTCGTCGTTCTGCTCCAGCATCAGCGCGCCGACGAGCCGGATCACGGCTTCACGGTTGGGGAAGATCCCGACAACGTTGGTCCGTCGCTTGATCTCCTTGTTGACGCGCTCCAGCGGGTTGGTGCTGTGCAGCTTCGAGCGCAGGCTCTCATCGAAAGCCATGTAGGCCAGCACGTCATGCTCTGCCTCGTCCATGAGCTCAGCGACATCCCGGAACCGCTCGCGCACGCTGTCGACGACCTCGCGCCAGCGGGCATGGGCCTGGTCGCGGTCCTTCTCGGCGAAGACGGTCTTCACCACGGCGCTGATCACCGGCTTGTTGGTCTTTCCCACACGGGTGAGGAGGTTGCGCTGGAAATGCACGCGACAGCGCTGCCAGCCGGTGCCCAGGACCTTGCGTGGTAAGGAGGATCAGCAAACGGTCCGGGGGACCGTTTGCCCGACGAACGCTTTGAGGCCCTCGTGCGCATCGCTGATGACCAACTGCACGCCACGCAACCCACGACGCGTGAGAGACCGTGAGGCAAGTCGACCCAGAAGGTCTCGGCTTCGGAGGGCATGACAGTGATCCCCAGGATCTCGCGCCGCCCGTCAGTGTTGACCGCGACGGCCACTATCACCGCCATCGAGATGATGCGTCCGCCCTCGCGCAGCTTCACATAAGTGGCGTCGAGCCAGAGGAAGGGCCAGTCGCCCTCGAGGGGCCGGTTCAAGAATGCCTGTACCCTCTCGTCGATCACCTCGCACAGCCGTGAGACCTGGCTCTTGGAGGTGCCCGTCAGTCCCATGGCGCGCACCAGATCGTCGACAGCCCGCGTGGAGATCCCGTGGATATAGGCTTCCTGTATCACGGCCATCAGCGCCTTCTCGGCTGTCCGGCGCGGCTCCAGGAACGTGGGGAAATAGCTGCCCTTGCGCAGCTTGGGGATGTTCAGGCCGATGGTGCCTGCCCGGGTGTCCCATTGCCGCGGTCGGTAGCCGTTGCGATGGTTCTCCCGGTCCGGGCTGCGCTCGCCGTGTCCGGCACCGCAGACAGCAGCCACTTCGATGTCCATCAGACGCTGTGCAGCATCCTGGATCAGCTCGCGCAGAAAATCGGCATCATCGCTCTTGGCGATCACGCTCGGAAGGTCAATCATGGTCTCGGTCATCGTGCTCTCCTTCGTTGTCATCGGTCTTTGAACAACCTCAGACTACGAAGAAGCGCGGTGGCCGCCAGCCCGGCCGCACGCTACGCTACGCCAAAAGGCTCCGCGTGCGGCCTCTTACACCACCCGGTGGGGCACTACCCAGGGCAAACCAAATCACCGCGAAAAACTTGGTTGCACTGTTTCGGCAGCAGGGAGGCTACGATGGCCGCATATGTCTTGACGACTCATCAGGACATCGACACGGCCACGGCTATTTCAGAGACCGCCGGTAAACGTGTCGAGAAGGTTGACAGGGTAGTGCTGGAATGCCTAACGTATGTTAGTTATGTAATTTGCGAAAGAAAAGCCTTGCCGGATACCACGATGAGCGAGACCAGCAAGACCCCGCGCAACGTGGTGGGCCGCGAGGGCGTGCTGAATGTTGCCGCGCGACTCTTCCGCGAACAGGGCTATGGAGCGGTGTCGCTCAGAAAGATCGCCGAGGCCGCAGGGATCAAGGCGGGCAGCATCTACTACCATTTCGGCTCCAAGGATGAGATCGTCGCGGCCGTTCTGGATGCAGGTATTCAAGTCGTTCACGAGAGCATGCGCCACGCCGTTTCCGCGTTGCCCGAGGGCACCGGTGCCGAAGCGATCCTGAGAACCGCAATCGGAGCGCATCTGCGCGCGCTTCTCGATGCAAGCGATTATTCTTCGGCCAATGTGCGCATTTTCGGGCAGGTGCCGCAATCCGTCCGGGATGCCAATCTGCCCACCCGCCGCGCCTATGAGGCCGAATGGGACAACCTGTTGTCCTGGCTTCAGAATACCGGCGCGCTGAAAGCTGGCCTCGACATTCGCCGCCTGCGCCTGATGCTGATTGGCGCGTTGAACGCCACGCTTGAATGGTTCGACCCAGATCGCGGCAGTGCAGATGCGTTGTCGCAAACCTATGCCGATGTGTTCCTCCACGGAATACTCGAAGAACAGGAGACCTGACCCATGGCGCGCCTTGAAACAGCCGTGCTGACCGCATCAGAGATCTACGCACGCAATCACCAGGCGCAAAGCGCGCGGGTCGAGACGCTGCGCGCGCGGATTGCCGAGGCCACCTCGGGCGGACGCCCCGATATGGTGGAACGTCACCGCAAACGCGGCAAGCTCCTTGTGCGCGAGAGGATCGACCTGCTGGTGGATCCGGGCACGGCGTTTCTGGAACTGTCGTCGCTCGCGGCCTACGGGCAATACGGCGGCGAGGTGCCTGGTGCGGGGATCGTGACCGGCATCGGCATCGTTCATGGGCTGCCCTGCATGGTGATCGCCAATGACGCGACGGTGAAGGGCGGATCATTTTACCATGAGACGGTGCAAAAGCACATCCGCGCCCAGGAAATCGCGGCGGAAAACCGGTTGCCCTGCCTTTATCTGGTGGATTGCGGCGGGGCCTATCTGCCCGAGCAGGACCGGGTCTTTCCCGACGCCCGCCATTTCGGCAATTCCTTCTATCGCCAGACCAACATGTCGGCCAGCGGCTTGCCGCAGATCTCGGCCGTGTTCGGCGGCTGCACGGCAGGCGGGGCCTATATTCCCGCGCTGTCGGACGAGGTCATCATGGTGCGCGGCAACGCGCGCATCCATCTGGGCGGCCCCTCGATCGTCAAGGTGGCGATCAACGAAGATGTCGATGGCGAAACGCTGGGCGGAGCCGAGATGCATTCGCGCGTCTCGGGCGTGTCCGACCATCTTGCCGAGGAAGAATACCATGCGCTGGCGCTGATGCGCGACATCGTGGCAGAACTTGGTCCATCGCGCCCGATGCAGCCCAACACAGCCCCCGCGCCGCCCGCGCATGACCCGTCAGAATTGCTCGGCATCATCAGCGCCAACCGCAAGCAGCCCTACGACATGCGCGAGGTTCTGCTGCGCATGATCGACGCGGGCGAGTTCCGCGAATTCAAGCCCGGCTGGGGCGAGACGCTGGTTTGCGGCACCGCGCGGATCCACGGCTATCGGGTCGGTATCCTGGCCAACAACGGCGCGCTGATGTCGGACAGTTCGCTGAAGGGCGCGCAGTTCGTCTCGATGTGCGACCAGCGCAATATCCCGCTCCTGTTCCTGCACAACATCGCGGGTTTCATGGTCGGGACCGAGGCGGAGCGCGGCGGCATCGCCAAGAACAGCGCCAAGCTGGTCTATGCCATGTCCGTCGCCAAGGTGCCGCGCCTGTCTGTCCTGCTTGGCGGATCCTATGGCGCGGGCAATTACGGCATGTGCGGACGCGGATTTGCACCGAGTTTCCTCTTTGCCTGGCCAACGGCGGAGTTGGCCACCATGTCCGCGGACATCGCGAGCAACGTGATGCTGGAATTGCGCCGCCAGAAAGGCGGCGAGCCTGAAAGGATGGCGACCGATCTTGCGCAGATCGAGGCGCAGGTGCGTGCCCAATATGGCGAACAGTCCGATCCGTATTACGCCACTTCGCGGCTTTGGGATGACGGGCTGATCGAACCTGGCCAGACCCGCGACATCCTTGGCCTGTGCCTGGCCATCGTAACATCGGTGCCAGGGGCAGGGCGCCATACACCCGTATTCAGAATGTGAGGCAATGACATGACGACGACGTATGAAACCCTCCTGATCGGGACCGATGCGCGCGGTGTCGCCACCGTAACCCTGAACCGACCCGAGAAACACAACGCCCTGAACGGCACGCTGATTGCGGAACTGCATGATGCGGCGGGGCGGCTGGCATTCGCCGACAATGTGCGCATCGTGGTTTTGACTGGCGTCGGCAAAAGCTTCTGCGCCGGAGGGGATTTCAACTGGTTCGCCTCGAATATAGAAAAGACCCGCGCCGAGCGGGTCGCGCAAAGTGCGACGCTTGCGCAGCTTTTGCACCGGCTCGACACATTGCCCAAACCGCTGATCGGGCGGATCAACGGCCCGGCCTATGGCGGCGGGGTCGGCATGATATCGGTTTGCGACTATACGATCAGCACCGAAGAGGCGCGGTTCGGCCTGACCGAGGTGAAACTGGGCCTGCTGCCCGCGAATATCTCGCCCTATGTGGTCGCCCGCATCGGCAAGGTTCATTCGCGCGAGACCATGCTTTCGGGCGCCCTGTTTGACAGCGCGCGCGCCGAACGGATCGGGCTTCTGACCGAGGTCGTGGCCCCCGACGCGCTGGACGCTGCCGTTGAACGGGTGGTGCATGATCACCTTCAGGCTGCACCCGGTGCCGTGGCCGATACCAAGGCGCTGATCGCCCATGTCGCGGCGCATGACCTGGAAACCAACATGATCTACACCGCCGACCGGCTGGCCGATGCCTGGGAAACCAGCGAAGGGATCGAGGGCATCAACAGCTTTCTTGCCAAAGGCAGCCCGTCATGGCGCGTGAAATGAGCTTTACCCGCGTCCTCATCGCCAACCGGGGCGAGATCGCCCGGCGCATCCAACGCGGGTGCCGCAAGCTGGGGCTGGAAAGCGTGGCGGTGTTCTCCGTAGCCGACCGCGACGCGCCGTTTGTGGCAGAGGCGGATCACGCCATCTGTATTGGCGGGGCCGCGCCATCTGACAGTTATCTGAACATCGAGGCCATCCTCGGGGCCGCGCACGCCACGGGCGCGGGTGCGGTGCATCCCGGCTATGGATTTCTGTCCGAAAACGCCGATTTTGCGGCGGCGGTCGAAGCTGCGGGGCTGGTCTTTATCGGGCCGGAACCCGACGCCATCGCTCAGATGGGGTCCAAGATCGCGGCGAAGGCCGCCGCCGAGGCCGCTGGCGTGCCCGTCCTGCCCGGCTACCGCGGTGCCGATCAGTCCGACGCGCGACTGCTGCAAGAGGCCAAGGCGCTCGGCACGCCGTTCCTGGTCAAGGCCAGCGCGGGCGGCGGCGGGCGCGGCATGCGCCTTGTCACCGATATGGCCGACGCGCCCGAGGCGATCTCCTCTGCCAGGGCCGAGGCGCAGGGCGCATTCGGCGATCCGGCGGTATTCCTGGAACGCTATGCCCCCCGCGCCCGCCATGTCGAGGTGCAGGTGCTGGGCGACACAAACGGCACCGTGCTGCACCTGGGCGACCGCGACTGTTCGCTTCAGCGCAACCACCAGAAGCTGATCGAAGAGGCCCCGGCCCCCGATCTGCCGGACGATCTGCGCGAGGACATGCGCGCCGCCGCCGTGCGGCTTGCGCAGGCGATCGGGTACCGCTCTGCCGGGACGGCGGAATATCTTTATGACCCCGAGCGCGCCGAGTATTACTTTCTTGAGATGAACACCCGCCTTCAGGTCGAACATCCCGTGACCGAGGCGATCACCGGGATTGATCTGGTGGAATGGCAATTGCGCATCGCGCGGGACGAGGCGCTTGGCTTTGCGCAATCCGATCTGCGCTTCGACGGCCACGCCATCGAGATGCGCATCGCCGCCGAAAACCCGGCTGAAAACTACCGCCCCGAAACCGGCACGATCACGCTTTGGGCACCGCCTTCGGGCGTGCGGCTGGATACTGGCGTCAGGGAAGGTTCAGTTGTCGGCCATCACTACGATTCCATGCTGGCCAAGCTGATCATCCATGCGCCGGACCGGGCACAGGCGATCCGTGACAGCGTGGCCGCGATCGACGGCTTTGCAGTGGGCGGGGTGGGGCTGAACCTGGCGTTTCAGCGCGCCTTGCTGATTCATCCCGATTTTGCCGCGATCCGGCATCACACCGCCGGGCTTGGCGAGATGTTTGTGAACGGCTGGACACCCCCCGAACCCGATGCGCAAAGCCGCGCGCTGGCAGCGCTGGCCCTGCATTTGCATCTGGCGCCAAAGACCGGCAACACCCCGTGGCAAACGCTGGGCGCATGGCGCCTGACCGCGCCTGCGGGTCGACCGGGTGCGGCATATTATTGGGCCTTGGGCGATGACGATCCGACCCGCGTGGCGGGCGATGCAACGAAGCTGGCAGTGATATTGCCCGACGGCGCCCATTTGGCGATTGCAGCGCCCGACCTGGCCGCCAATCGCCTAACCGGGCGCATCGACAGTATCCCCTTTGCCCGCACCGCGCATCTGCGCCGCGCCAAAGATCACTGGCAGGTGCATCTGTCCGCGCCCGACGGCATGGCCACCTTCGGGTTTGAAACGCTGGCAGACCGCCACCTGCAACGCGCCTCGGAACAGGCCGGGGGGGCAGACACCCTGCGTGCGCCGATGCCCGGTGCCGTGGTCGAGCTGCGCGTCGCGCCCGGCGACCGGGTGGCGGCCGGCGACACGCTGGTGGTGCTTGAGGCGATGAAACTGCTGCAAAGCCTGACCGCCCCCGTTTCGGGCATCGTAGCTGAAATCTACTGCGCTGTCGGCGATACGGTCGCCGGGCAGACCCCCCTTGTAAAACTAGATCCGGAGGAAACCCGATGACCAGACAAGACCCCATCGACGCGGCCACAGGCCCGTTCAACGAAGATCTGGAGATGATCCGCGCGCAGTTGCGCCGGTTCATCGAAACCGAGGTGACGGCAAAGGCCGACGCCTGGGAACAGGACGGCATGGTGCCGCGCGACGTGCTGCGCCGGATGGGCGATCTGGGCGTGCTGGGCATGCGCTATGATCCGCAGTATGGCGGCGCGGGGCTGGATGTGATGTCGAGCGTGATGCTCGCCGAAGAGGTGGGGCGTTCCACCTTCGGCGGCTTTTCGGCCACGGTTCTGGTGCATACCGACATGGCCTCGCCGCATCTGGAAAACGCGGGCTCGCCCGAACAGAAGGCGCGCTGGATGCCTTTGATCACCTCGGGCGATAAGATCGCCGCCGTGGCCGTGACCGAACCGGGCGCCGGTTCCGATGTCGCCGGGATGCGCACCCGCGCGGTGCAGGACGGTTCGGACTGGGTGCTGAACGGTACCAAGATGTTCATCACCAACGGGGTGCATGGCGACATCTATTTCGTTGGCGCGAAAACCGACCCCGACGCCAAGGGATCGCGCGGGATCACCATGTTCGCGGTCGAAAAGGGCACGCCGGGGTTCTCGGTCGGCAGGGCCTTGAACAAGACCGGCTGGCTGTGCTCGGACACCGCCGAGTTGATTTTCGAGGATGTGCGCATCCCGGCCGAAAACGTGCTGGGTGAGGTCAACCGGGGCTTTTATTCGGTGATGAAGAACTTCCAGAACGAGCGGATCGTGCTGGGTGCAATGGCCTGCGCCGAAGCGCAATCCGCACTGGAAATGACTGTGGATTACGTTAAGCAGCGCAAGGCTTTCGGTGGTGTGCTGTGGGACAAGCAGGCAGTGCGCCAGCGGTTGGCCGATTGCCAGACCCGGATCGAGGCGGGACGCCAGCTTACCTATCACGCTGCGTCACTAGATGCCGCGGGCCGCGATTGCGTCAAAGAAGTATCGATGGTCAAGGCCTATTGTGGCGAGCTGGTGAACAGCGTGCTTTACGACTGTGTCCAGTTCCATGGCGGTATGGGCTATATGCGGGAAACACCCGTGGAACGCATGTCGCGCGATGCCCGTGTCCAGGCCATCGGCGGCGGTGCCACCGAGGTCATGCTCGAAGAGGTCGCCAAGCGGATGTGACCTCACCATTACAAAAACCATATCAACGACCAGCTGACACAAGGACTAACGACATGAATTTGGAATCCACTCAACGCCAACCGATCGCAAGTCTGTCCCGAGAGTTCGCAACTATACTCATCGGCACCATTCTTCTGACACTCTCCGCGAAAATCGTGGTGCCTTTCTACCCGGTTCCGATGTCGACCCAATCCCTAGCAGTCCTGGGCCTTGGACTTTTTCTGGGTCCGGTTCGCGGTGGTCTTGTTGTAGCAATCTACCTTCTGGAAGGCGCGCTTGGCCTTCCGGTTTTCGCTGGCACGCCTCCCGCGCCGGCCGGATTGGTCTATATTGCCGGCCCCACAGGCGGATACTTGATTGGGTTCGCATTCGCAGCGGCTGCCGCCGGATGGATGATTCAAAAGTTGAGAGGGTTTCAGCCTGCATTCCGAGCAACTGTCGCTGTACTTTTCGGTTCTGCACTTATGTATTGCGCAGGGCTGTTATGGTTGGGCGGCTTTGTCGGCTATGGAGAAAAATTGCTGAACGTCGGGCTTTACCCGTTCCTGCTTGGAGATATGGCCAAGGCGGCAATTGCCGTGGTGCTGTATACAGGGTTCCACAATCGGGGCCGTGTTTGAACGCTGGGCTTCGTTGCTTTGTTCCAGTGCCGGGTTTGACCGACGCTGGACGCCCGCCTGAGGATTCCGAATCTATGCAAGAGCAAGAGGCGGAGCTGCATGATCCGGATTGTTCGCAGTCAATACATGGTCGTAAAGAATGACAAGAAACAACATGTTTTACGCTGAGCCTGACCCTCCTCGTGCGCAGGGCGTAGAGGTGGCCGAGGGAATCCTAAGGATCGTTGCGAACAATCCCGGGAAGATGACCTATCACGGGACGAATAGCTATATCATTGATACTCCTGACGGTCGGTTCATTATCGACCCCGGTCCAGCAGAAGACAGTGCACATTTCGAAGCAATCGTCGAGAATTTGGGAGCCAACCCAGCCGGAATTCTCCTGACACATCACCATTCCGATCATTTCGGGGCCGTGCCGGCATTGCGCGAACGCACAGGTTTGCCGGTTTATGTTTCGCGGGCATTTCCTGACGATGCGTTTGAACCTGACGGGTTCTTGGAAGACGGACAGGTGGTCGCTGGTCTCACTGTCCTGCACACACCTGGTCATGCGAGCGATCACCTCTGCTTCGCGAGGCCGGATGGAGTGCTTTTCACGGGCGACCACGTGATGAGTTGGAACAGTTCGATCGTCAGCCCCCCTGACGGCAACATGCGCGATTACTGCGCCCAGCTTCAGCGGCTCATTGAGCGCGACGATAAGATCTGCCTGCCGGGGCACGGACCCGAACTCCGCGACCTGAGACCTTACGCCCAACGGTTGCTCGCCAATCGAATGCGTCGGGAGGCAGAAATTCTCGCGCACCTCTCGAATACCTCCGATTCGCTCCAGAATATTGCCACTTCGGTCTACAGGAAGTCCGACCCGCATATTGCATTGGCCGCCGAACGGAACGTTGCGGCGCATCTGGAGAAGCTTCTTTCAGAATCGCGGGTGATTCAGGACGAAGGGATTTGGAAAGCCACTTAACATAACTATCATTATGCGACTTTACTCTTGGCCGACTGCTATCTCATGGAAGCACTCAGCAAGGAAGGTTCCTAGAAGCGACATAATGGCTGGTGCGAAGCCCGGGTCTCCCGGGCGGTTGCTCCCTGACTGGGGAGACAACAATATGCTCGTCATCAGCCGCAGCGTGCTCAAGCAGCGTGATTTCAAGATCATCGTCGGCCTTGCCGATATGAGCTGCACGACCGCCAACATCCCGCTGGTCGAGGGTGCCAGAAAGCGGCACGCAGCATCCATTGCGGCGTCTACCCCGAAATCCGTTTGAGTTCGGCAGCGCGGGGATCATAGCGATAGCTCGTTATTGTGCCATCCCTGATCTTTTCAACAGCGTCGTTGATGACGAAGAGGGGTACGAGGAACCATTCTCGTGGGACCACAGGCCTTCCAAAGCGATCCATGATTTCGATCTCGAGCCGTGCGGGTTCGAAAATGCGATGGATCAGGTTCTCCAGTTTTGTTCGGTTGATGTTGTAGAGTTCATAAGTCGCAACCACCTCGACGTTTGCCATCAGAAACGTCGGCTGCAAGTGCGCGCCAGCAATCCGCTTATCAACGCTCATATTGGTGACGCCGATCTTATGCACGAGTTCCCGGTTTGCCGTGACGAGTGGATGATCGGATTTGCTGCGAAGAACATAAATGATCCCGCTCGCCTCATCACCGTCGAGTGTCTGATCGGAAAAAAGTGGCCCTGCCGAAGGATCGGTGATCCGCCGTCCGGCGTCGTCCTTGTTCAACGCGCGCTGAAGCGAGCGCATCAGCATGTTGCTCTCGGTCCCGTTGTCGAAAATCACCCGCAGACGCGCATCCGTGCGACCTTGCTCGTTGGTGATGGTCTCGCCCTTGTCGGCGACATAGGCCTTTTGACCGCTGACAATGAAGAAGCGTCCCTTCTCGATCTCGGCTTTCATCTCGAACGGGCGAGTTTCGCGCAAGCCGCTATCCAGTTCTTTCTGGACCTGCTCGAACAAGGGTTTGAACGTCGCGAAATCCTTGCATTTCTCGCGGTTTGCGACTTCATCGGCGGCCTTTTTCTCGGCTGTTGACCGGACATGCTTCAATTCCGTGAGGGGTGATTTAGCAACTTCCACGCCCAGTTCGGCGAGGAGGGCATCGTCATCGAGGTCATCGGAGTCTGATGCTGAGGGCGCAGGGGTGTTTGCTAGGAGACCCTGCTCGTCGAGTGGGGCAAGGAGGTCGCGGCATTCCTGCAAGTCGCGGATCCGATCAAGACGCACGGCGTAGAGGCGTTCAAAGATATCACGATCCTCCCCGTGCTGGGGAGGCCGGCCATGCTCATCTGCAAATCGCAAGATTTCCTCAAAACCAGCGATAATGCGTTCTTCGCGTGGTGTGCGGCTGAGCTGCTTCTTGACCTCGACCTCGACGCCAAGCTCAGCAAGGAGGGCGTCGTCTTCGTCGGTGAAACCCTTAGCCATTGGTAGCCTCCTGCTTCATGCGCGCGAGATAGGCGACGCCTTCGGCCATTTTCTTCTCCCACGGATCAGGCGATGTGATGGAAGGCAGACGGCCCTGCTCCTGCTTGAACTTGACGGCGCGTTTCGCCAGATCTCGCGCCTCGTCCGGTGACAGTTGCACCTTTTTCGCCGAGATGACGGCCTGAACCTGCCGAAGGCTTTCCTCGCTCATCGTCTTTGCCAGAATCGAGTAGGCTTCGCCGAACGGATTGATGCGATCAATCAGATCGATGTCGAGTTCGCGCACGTCCATTGCGAATTTGCGCACCCCGTCGATCAAGGCGGTATTGCCGGTTGTTTCTGTGTCATCGCGGTTCGACAGCGCGATCTCTTTCGCCTTTTGGGTCAGGTTCAGCGCAGCAACTGCGTGTTGGCGCACCGCTTCCTGATCCTCTGCATCTAGCTCTGGGAACCTGGCACCGACAATCTTGCCCATGCGAACCTGCGTCAGTTCCTCCGGCACCAGCTCTTCGTCGAAGAGGCCCCGTTCGATCGTAGTCTTGTCCTGAACGAAAGCTGTGATCACCTCATTGAGGTCCTCTTGGCAGATGCGCTTGGCTTCCTTGCTCTTGGGTTCGACCAGGCCTTTGATTTCGATCTGGAACTGTCCGCTGGCCTCGCTGAAGCCAACGTTCTCCTTGTTGGGGTCATAGCCGCCCTCGCCGTAATCGAACCCTTCGACAGGGCCACTTTTCACGGTCTTGGGTGTGAAGTTGAAACGTGGGGCCAGCACCTGCTCCATCAGCAGGCTTGCAGCGATCGCCTTCAGTGTATCGTTGACTGCCTCGGTCACGGCTTCGGCCGCGGCGTCGGGCTCCGCGATAAGGTTGGTGAACCGCGCTCGGGTCTTGCCCTCGGCATCGCGGGTGGCGCGGCCGATGATCTGCACGATCTCCGTCAGGCTGGCGCGATAACCCACCGTCAGGGCGTGTTCGCACCAGATCCAATCGAACCCTTCTTTCGCCATACCCAGGGCGATGATGATGTCGACATGATCGCGGTTGTTCTTCTGCGTGGAGTCTTTCAGCGCGGCGGAAACCTTGTCACGCTTGGATGGCTCGTCGTCCACCAGATCGGCGATGCGTAAGACTCGCTCGTCGGGCGTCTTGACCAGCTGAAAGCCCGTGATGGGATCCGCTCCCTGCCAATCGCCCAGGGCGTCAATGATATGCTCGACCTCGCGATGCTTGTCCTTGGTGCTTTCGCGCGAGTTCACGTTCGGGATGTGAAGGATCGTCTTCTCGGTCGGATCCAAAACCTTGAGGATGTCGTCCGCATAGGACCCGGAATAGAAGAAATACCCGATGTCGAGCGTCTTGAGGTATTTGTAACCATTCAACTGCTGATAGTAGGTATAGGTGAAGGTATCGAACTTTGCCTCATCTTCGGGCGACAGAACGGCTTCGGCATCGCCGCGGAAATAGGACCCGGTCATCGCAACCAGATGCACCTTGTCGCGCGCGACCAGTGCGCCCAGATGCGTGCCCAGCTTGTTATCAGGGTTGGCAGAGACGTGGTGAAACTCGTCTACCGCGATGAGCCGATCATCAAACGCTTCAATCCCGAACTTGTCCACGGCGAACCGAAAGGTCGCGTGGGTGCAGACCAGAATCTTGTCGTCGCTCGCCAGGAACTTGCCGACAGCGCCGACCTTGCCGTCATCCCCGCCGGGAGCGTTGCACAGGTTCCATCGCGGTTGAACCGTCCAGTCTGCCCAGAAGCCGTACTTACTCAGCGGCTCGTCGTTGAAGCTGGACCCGATGGATTTTTCTGGCACCACGACGATGGCCTGACGCAGGCCTTGATTGTGTAGCTTGTCGAGTGCGATGAACATGAGCGCGCGGCTCTTGCCAGATGCCGGCGGCGACTTGATCAGCAGGTATTGCTCGCCCCTCTTCTCATAGGCACCCTCTTGCATTTCGCGCATGCCAAGCTCGTTCGATTTGGTCGAGCTTCCATTGGCCGCGTAATTGACAGAGACGGAAGGAACCTGCTGTGTCATGATGTTTTCCTTCTGAGAGGCGCGGAATCATTCGCTTTGGGGCAGGCAATCAAAACCCGATCAAGTAACGATACCGCACCCTGCCTATCGTAACAGTATGATTTATATGTCTTTTCCAATTTACGCCCTCTAGCCCACATACGCACAATCAAAACCCGATCAAATGTTGTCCCTGTCACGCCCATGAGGGGACATATCCGGCCCGAGGGCGTTCAGCATCCGCAGGACGGATCAGATCAGCATCCAGCGTTGCGCGAATAACCCGCGATGCCTGCGCAGCGTTCTGGTCGTCGATGCCAAGCCGCTCCCGAAGTGTCGCGTTCGTCATCTTTTGACCGCCTACGTATTTGAGCGCGGCATGTTGGTAACACGCTCGCACGGCTTCTTCCGGTGTCATGTCCGCAAATCGGCGTGGTGCAAACAGAACCACGCGCACGGCGTCTCCCTCCATGCGGAAATCCGGTGGGGGCAACTGGTGTAGCTCAACTGCCGAGATCACCTTGTCGATGCCGGTGCCTTGTTCTTCGCAAAGTTTCATCCGCCGCATCAACGACGCAAGGGCTTCATTTCGGGAACGCGGCGGCGAGTCCAAAAACCGGTCAGGGCTAACCAAGGGGGCGCCCGGGTTCGTGATCTCCATTCGATCACTGAACAATTCGATGAGTGGTCCTGCACCGGTGATTGTCATATCTTGGTGGATCAATGCGTTGGCGATCAATTCGCGGATCGCGATCGACGGGTAAAGCGGTCGCTCCTCGCGGAATGCTTTTCCGATCAGTTCGTTGCGGGGCAGAAGACCGTCGATGTAATCCACCAGCCCCTGAAATCCCGCTGCATAGCCGCGCTGGCCGTCCTGACGGTGGCTCACGTCATCTGCACGTCCGGTGCCAGCATAGGCCACGAAACGAACCCCTTTGCGCTCTACAGAGGGGCCGAAATCGGAAAGTTTCTTGGCATACAGGATTGCGCCCAGATTGGTAATGTTCCAGCGGTCGCTTACATCTTTCTGGATCAGACGATCTGCCAATAGCTTGTCGAAGATCCCCTGCCTGTTATCCGGCAAGGGCTGGCCCGTAAGATCGAAGTAGTTGGCGTAATTCAGCCGCGCAAGAACGTCGTCGCCGGACAGGAACTGCGCCGCGACGCCTGTCTCCCAAGCGTAGGGCTGCAACTTGCTCCAGAGGGAACGCAGGCGTTCCGGATGGTCGGACAGGCGCGGCGTGGCGCTGCCGATGCGCAAATAGGCTGTGCGGTCAAATTCTACCGGGGCGGTTGCGGCGGCGGGGATGGTCAGCAGGATCAGGCGCCCCCCATCGTGATCGACTTCTTCGAAACGAAACTCGATGCTTGGCGACAGGTGGTTCGCAATCCACAATTCGAGCGGCTGCCCCTTCTCCTTCTTCACTGTCGGCTCAAAAACCGTGCCGACAGCCGCATGATCACCGTCTCTCACCCCCCAAACCACATAGGCGAAGTGCTGATCGGCCAGCCGTGCGGCATTGGACAAGGCCGAGATCAGCTTGCCGATCAACGGTCCGTCGGCGTTGTTTTCCTTGAACTCGATCCAGGTGGTTTCCGCTGGCTTGGCGCGCAGATCGTCCACCAGCCTGCGGGTGCGTTCCGCACTCATGACAGGGTCAAGGGTCATGATGTTTTCACTTTCTGACCCATCTCGCCCGATCGGCGCTTTTCATAGGCGCGTTCCTGCATTGCGCGCATGCCAAGCTCGTGCGACTTGGTCGAGCTGCCATTGGCGGCGTATTTGACGGAGACGGAGGGGACACCTTTGGTCATTGCGAAATCCTGTACTCGTTCAAATAGCTGATGGCCCAAGCCGGCGGGCTTGGCCAACTGCGAAAGCCCTTCTGATGCCAGGTGACGCTGTCCGCGCCGATCTTGTCGTTCGCTTCCATGAAACCGACCAGGGCATCGTGATCGTAGAGATAGAGATCGTCGCCATGAAGAAAGGCGATGTGAATGCCCTTGCCGGTGTATTTCCGATCGATGACAAGCCGCCCCTTGAGTTGAACCTTCAGAAAGGTTTCGCCGTCGATATGCACGGCGATGAAATCCGCGCCCTGCCAGTCGTCGGTCAGGCGGATACTGTTGAAGCCGTAATCGGCCAGTCGCCCGGCGACCTTCTGGAAGTTGTAGTTCTCTTTCTGCCGTGAGTTGAGATCGGCATAGGCGGCGCGCTGAAGCTTCATGCGCTCACCTTCGTCGTCATCTTCGTGTACATCTCGAACAGTTTTTCCAGCCGTTCGGTGTCGTTGCGGAAGCGGCGGCCGATGTAGATGCGTTCCAGCACCTCGTCGTTGTGGTCATGCGCGGCGCGGAGGTTGGCGGGCATTTTTTCGGGGTCGTAGAGGTCGGCGATGGTGGCGGGGAAATGCGCCTCGCGGGCCAGAAGGATGCCTTCCGCCGCCGCTGTCAGATCGGCGCGGTTCTTTTCGGTCAGTTTGGGGACGGGGAAGGTATTCCAGCCGAGGGTGTTGGAGTAGCGATAGCGAGTTTCCAGCTTCCCGCAGACCGTGGCGATCCAGACCAAATGCAGGCGCGAGGCGATCAGGGCCATGTTCCAGAGCGGGGCGTCGTAGAGGGCAAAGGCAAGGTTCGATACGATTGATCGCTCAGGGAGTAGGCCGATTGGTAGATACTCTCGGCTCTCTGAACTGACCTGTGGAACGATGTATGTGACACGTTCCGCAACGGACTGTATCTGACGAAACCGATGGGGAAATGCTGCCGCGGGTCGAGTTTCTGCAGCCTTACTGTTTGAGCGAAACTCACGAACTTTCTGAATTCGCTCGCGTATTGGTCGTATTTCCTCGGCTGTGGTCCGCTTGTCGTCTTCAATCCAGATGCAGTAACGTTCGAGACCTCTGATAAACTCTGCCGCGCCGTAGTATCGGCGAATGAACTGCTCAGCGTTTGGATAGGTCAAAACCAACTCTTGTCGCTCGTCTGATGAGAGAACCAAATTGCCGTCATCGGTCGGCTTATTTCCCCAAACCATGTAGCCACGATCACTTGGCGAGCGTGATTTACCGTCCACGATAACTGTTGGCGCTGCCACCAAATAGGCGTTGATGTTTTCCGCTTCCTTCACAACGGACCCGCCATCATCTGCCAGCGTGAACAGCTTGCGCATCGGCGCTGCATGGTTGGAGATTGCCACAATCGCAACCGTAACACCCGCATTATGGCTGGCAAGGTTCGCCCATTTGAAACTGGTATGAGCAAAGGCGATCTCGTGCCCTGTCTTGAAAATCAGCGGCCAGAGGATCGGCACCTGCTGCCCCTGACAAATCGAGTTGGTGGACACGAATGCCGAAACGGTGGGCGTGTGCAGCCCGTAATCGGCGGCCTTCATGAACCAGCCCGCGACATAGTCGAGCGACTTCCAGCTTTTCGTGCGCCCGTCGAATATGCGCTGCAAATCCTCTTTCTGTTCGGTGCTTTGCCACGTTGACCCAAGATAGGGCGGGTTCCCGCAGATATAGGTCTCGCCCCCCTCGTTCGCGAAGTCGATCTGAGCCTGATCGAGCGGCG
Source organism: Roseovarius sp. MBR-79 (assembly GCF_053628555.1). Classification (NCBI taxonomy): domain Bacteria; kingdom Pseudomonadati; phylum Pseudomonadota; class Alphaproteobacteria; order Rhodobacterales; family Roseobacteraceae; genus Roseovarius; species Roseovarius sp. MBR-79. The sequence goes on from NZ_JBRJGP010000015.1 coordinate 63,416, forward strand.
ACATGAACAGGTCATCGGCCTGAAACTTCACCCCCGTCCCCGTGGGCGGGCAGACCGACAGCCAGTCCAGCCGCAGGGCGTTGCCGCAGGTGATCCAGTTCTGCGCGTCCAGTGGCAGGAATTCCGCCAGCGCTTCTTTCTGGCCGCGATAGGTCACGTCGCATTGGTATTCCGCGATGATCAGCGCCAGCCGCGCGATCTCGGCCGAGAAATCCCGCAGCTCGATCCCGCGATAGTTGGTCAGGGGAATGTCAGTGCGCCGCAGCGGCTCACCCCGGCGCTTGTTGATCTCATACTCCAGTGCGCGCATTTCCTTGTAGGCGATGACAAGGAAGTTGCCCGACCCGCAGGCGGGATCGAAGACGCGGATCTTGGCCATGCGCGCGCGCAGATTGGCCAGCTTGCGCGCGTTGTCGCCCGCCGCCTCCAGCTCTGCGCGCAGGTCATCGAGCAAGAGCGGGTTCAGCACCTTCAGGATGTTCGGCACGGATGTGTAGTGCATGCCGAGGACCGAGCGCTCCTCCTCATCCGCGACGGCCTGAATCATCGAGCCGAAGATGTCGGGGTTGATCTGGGTCCAGTCGAGGCTGCCGATATGGGACAGATACCGCTGCGCGATCTTGGAAAAGCGTGGCACATCGGTGCTGCCCGAGAAGAGCCCGCCGTTCACATAGGGAAAGGTGTCGGCCCAACGGGGCAGCTTGGCCTCGGCACGCTTGGCGATGGGCGTGTTCATCGCGCGGAAGATTTCGCCGATGACTTCGTGCGTGTTCGATCCATCGCGGTTCGCCATCTGGTCGATGGTGGCGGTGAACAGGTTGTCGCTGACGAAAATGTCAGTGTCTTCGGCGAAGAAGCAGAAGATCAGCCGCGCCATGAAATGGTTCATGTCGTGGCGTTTCTCGGCGCTGCCCCAGTCGGGGTTGTCCTTGATCAGCTCGACATAGAGCCGGTTGAGGCGGCTGGTCGCGCGGATGTCAAAGGCACTTTCGCGGATCTGCTTGACGGTGGAGATGCCGGCGAGCGGCAGGAAGAAGCCGAAATGGTCGGGGAAATCGGTGTAGCGGCAGGCGATGGTTTCTCCGGTGGTGATGTCCTCGGCCTCGAGGTCGATGCCATCGGTGGCGAGGATGAACTTCGCCTTGGCGCGGGTGGTGGCGGGGCTGTCGCGAAGGGCGGTCAGGGTCGCCGCGATGTCGCCCGGGGCGCAGGTCGTAAGGTGGATGTTGTTGGTCTGCAGGATGCCACCGATGTCGGACTTGTTCGACGCGCCGGTACGCAGCCGCTTGATGGTCGTGTCCTTGTTGCCGAAGGCCATGAGGAAGGCATAGGGGAACTCGGCCGCGTCGAAGGGCTGATCGGCAAGTTCGGAAACGGCTTGTTCGATTTCAACGGCGTTCATGCGGCTGTCCAGGGGTTGATCAGGTCGATCTCGCAGCCCTCGAAGTCAGGCGCATTGCGCGTGGCGACGGTGGCACCACGGGTGTGGGCAATGGAAGCGATCTGGCAATCGGCCTGGGCGATCGGCCGCCCGGCGGACCGTCGTGCGGCAGCGATGGTGGCATAGGACTGCGCGGCGTCGCTGTCGAAGGGCAGGATACGACCGGCGAGGTCTTCGCGCAGGATACGGTCCACGGCGTCAATCAGCGCGGCGCGGCGCTTGCCGTTCTCCATGATCGCGAGGCCGTAGCGCAGTTCCGCTTCCGATATCGAGGTCAGGTAGACGTTGAGCCCGTCCTGCGCCGACAGCCATTGCTCGACCCTCGGCTCGGGAGCCGGGCGCAACAGCTCAGAGAGGACATTCGTGTCGAGGATGATCATGCGTCAGGCCTGGTCGAACGCGGGCGGTTCACGCATGGCTTCACGCTGCGGAAGGTCGAGATCAACGCCACCCAGAGGCGCGACCCGTGCGCGGATGGCCGCGGCAAGATCGTGGGATGGCTTCGCTTCGCCGACAACATGGCGCAAGATCTCGCGCGCCTCCTCTTCCATTGAACGGCCATGTTCGGCCGCGCGGATGCGAAGGCGGCGCTTCACGTCATCGTCAAGGTTCCGGATGGTAATGCTTGCCATGATATCCTCCTGAGAGGAGTGTAATCATCGCAATCAATGCGATCAAGGCTAATCGCTGGAACGCATGGCTTTTCCTATGGTTTTCTGGGCGACGTTGTCAGTTCGCGATCTTGCTGACCACCGCAACCGCAATACGCATCACCAATGTTGCAATAGTATATTTTCGTATGTATGATGGTGAAGATCGTCAAGGGTCCTCGCCATGCGTTTCGAATTCAAAAACCTCGCTCTGGCGGCCTTATTAGCTCTCGCCTTGACCGGGCCAACAGTTCCGACGCAAGCCCGCGCCCAAACCTATCAGATCGATTGCGCCATCCTGCTGTGTTTGTCCGGTGGGTGGCCGGCCTCGACGCCATGCGCACGCGCACGGGCCGAGTTCATCCGGCGCATCACACCTTGGCCGGTGGAGCCGCCGCTGCAGATTTGGCGCTGCCCGATGGGTGCGTCTTACTATGGGCCTGCCAGGTCGCGCCCCACGGACCGGATCTTCGATGCCCTATATGGTGGTTCAGGAACCCAACCAAACTCTTCAGCCCCGCTCTTCGATCAGGCAGCCGAGGCAGGCGGAATGCTCGGGCTGAAAGGCTCCGACGCGGTCTGGGGGAACCTCGTGCGGGCTGATTACGCCCTCCAGCTCGTACAAGACCGCGCCGACATCGATATCAGCGGGCCGGAATTCAACTTCGTGCGTTCGATCCGCGTCTTTGACGTTCGTTATGCTCGCCAGCACGAATCCGGGCGAGATGGCGACTGCAACCGCAGTGCCGTCGTTGTCCTCGGCACCTACGGGATCCAGGGCGATTTTTCTTGGAGGGCTTCGTCACCCGCAGCGCTTCCTGATGCGCATGCCGGTCTCGAGCGATGGGGCGAGCACTGCCCGAGCATTTATCACAGATCCGTCTTCGTTGAGTGGCGTGACTATAGCGGGAATTACGGCTTTGAGCAGGTCAATTACTGACTGTTGAGCCGCAGCGACGTCGCGCAGAGCCTTGTACGAAATCAAACCTGCAACGCAGGCACACTCACACAATCGAGGGCCATAAAGGCCATATTCTACCATGTCAGTCGTTGCGACAGGGCAGCTGCATGAGAGACGCGAAGTCAATTTCAGCTTTATCTGCATCGCAGAGATCCGGGTAGATCTTTGAGACGCGCTGTGGGCCATGCATGTCCCACCGGATTGCCAGAGCACCTGTGTTCCAGCGATATACCCAGCCGACGATGGTTTCTTCATCGGCTGCAATCAAATTGGCGATCGCGACGCCTTCGACCTCATTTTCGTTCACTGTTTACTGACTTCCTGCAATTTGGCGTTGCGGATAGCAGCTCAGATCCAAAGCGTTTGCTGCAACCGTATGCCGTGCCTCGTTAAAATCGGTTACTGTTCGTCCTCGCGGTAACGAATTCACACCGGGAGAAGTCAGCTCCCGTGTTCTCGAAAGATGAAATGGCTCAAATCCGGTGGTCGGGCTCCGTGGCGGCTTCAACGATCGCCAGAACCTCGGAGGGGTCAAAGCCGATGGCGCGGGCGAGGACGACCAGTTCGACGACGTCGACCCGGCGCTGGCCGCTTTCAATGCGCGCCACGAGGGATTGATGGCACTTGAGCTTGATCGCCAAGTCCTCCTGACCGAGTCCCGCCTTGATGCGGGCGTCGACCAATGCCTGGCAGAGTGCCACCTGTCCTGTGCTTCTGATTGTCTTTGCCACGCGTCACATACCTTTTGTGACGTCGCTAGCGGATGAAATCTGTTATCTAAAAAGTGGATAATTGAGAGTGTTATCGGCGTCTGGTTTCCATGGGCTGCAAGTCTGATGCTCCCGAGGTTGCCCATCAATCCCCTACCAATTGTAGAAATCGGCCATAGTCCTCGCTGACTTCGCGCGCTTCGTCGAAGGCGCGGGCGCGTTCACTGTCGAGGCAACGGAAGTAGCTTTGGATATCTTGGATGTAATTTTCGAAATCGCCACGGATGATGTCTGCATAGTCCCGCGCCACCTGCGAATCGCTTGGCAGGAAAGGACGGGCCGGGGCGAAGCAGGATTCCGCCAAAACTGGTCCGGGAACGCAGATCAGAAGGACCATAGCTTGCAATGGGAGCAGGCCTATCAACCTTGGGTTTCTCAAACCTGTTATCTCCTTGATCGCGGACACTGGCCGTGACTAGTGTTTGCGTAACCAAACTACAGCTAAAGCACGATATTATATCTTGCGGTTGATAGTATACTATCGTAACTCTGGGCTTCAAGTAAGAATGCCTGGGGTCGCGCCATTGGAGAAAGCGTGAGCCGGGCCATGAACTGGGACATCGAAGCACCAAATGTGGTTACGGAAGCCAGGTTCCGCGAGCTCGTGGAAAGCGGCTATAGCGCAGAAATCCTGTGCCAGGAGTCAGCACATAAGAAAGGCCCCAGCTATTACGGGGTCTGGATCATGCGCGTTGTCTCTGATGATGGCGTGGAAAAGCTCCTCGTCACCGCCCGCACGCGGACGACTTACAACGATATCAAGATCCGCGAGTTCAAGACGATCTCCGGCGTGGTGTCTTTCTTCATTGGCCTTGGCTTTGCGCATGTCGACCTGCCGCTTGAGGCGGGGACAAGCCGGACCCACAAACTCGCGCCGTCAGACAAAGCCCCATCAGTCAAGGGCGCTGGCAGCTAACCTCGTCTGTCTCTGGCTGGTCGCAGCACCTGCCTCAGCGCAAATGGTCCTGGTCATGGAGAGCGACGGCTCTCTGACCCCGTCCCGCTCCCAAAGCAGCTTTGCTCGAAACTACAATGACGGGATTGGTCAGAGTTCGGCCTCCGATGGGATCGCGATCTTCGGCGAGGTAGAGGCCGAGCAAGAGGGCGTCCAAGTCGCGGCCCTTGCCCGCCCGACTCCCCTGCCCCGCGCCGATGTCCTCTCCGGGATTCAGACCACGGCCTTGCGCTATGCCGGCCATCCCGGCCTGCGTCGCGCGGGGCTTTCCGTGACGGATTGGCTGGCTCTCTATCGGGCCAATATCGAGGTTGAGAGCGCCTACCGGCAGGATGCGATTTCAAGTGCAGGTGCCATTGGCCTTGGTCAATTGATGCCAGCGACGGCGCGTGATCTGGGCGTCGACCCGCGTGATCCGCTGCAGAACCTCGACGGCTCCGCCCGCTACCTCGCGATGATGCTGGAGACGTTCGGCGATCCGCATCTGGCGCTGGCGGCCTACAACGCGGGGCCGGACGCCGTGCGCCAACACGGTGGCATTCCCCCTTACCGAGAAACCCAGAACCACGTGGCCCGCGTCATGGCCGTCGTGGCCCGATTGGAAGGATCAAATTCATGAAACAGATTTCAAACCTCTTTGTCGCCTCGCTGGCGCTATTCCTGTTCATTGCCGAGCCCGCCCTCGCCCAAAGCATCGATCTCTCCCCGATCCAGAGCCTGCTGCAGGGCATTGTCGATGCGCTGACCGGCCCTCTTGGTGTGGTCATCGCCACACTCGCGGTCCTCGGCGTTTTCTTGAGCTGGTTCTTCAACATTATCGACCTCCGCCAGGCGCTCTGGGTCCTCGTGGGCATCGCTGGTGTCGCGGCCGCCCCCACGATCGTTGCTGCGGTCTTTGCCGGTGGCTGAACGCTCGCCCCTCTTTCTTGGGCTCGTGCGCCCGCCCAAGCTTCTGGGCCTGCCCATTATGTACGCGATGGTCTGGCTCTTCGGATCGGTGCTCTTGTTCGTCTGGGTCCAGCACATCGTGGTGCTGGGTGTCGCCGCCCTGCTCTATCCGGTGCTTTGGAAGGCCGCCGATTGGGACCCGCGCTTCATCGATGTGATGATGACGTCGCTGCAGGAGACACCGCCCACGCGCAACAGGTCCATCCATGGCGGGGACAGCTATGCCCCGTGATGAAGCCCCTGATGCTGCGCTCGATCCCCGCACGATGACGCCGGAATGGTATGCGCGCGAGACCCGCCTTGCGCATATGCTGCCCTATGTGAGCCTCGTCGATGGCCAGACCGTGCGCACCCGGGTCAATGAGCTCTTCCGCTGCATCCGGCTCGAGGGGATCAACAGCTACACGACGGACGATGCCTATCTCGACAAGGTGACGGCGCTTTTTGCCCGCATCGTCGCGCAACTTGGGCCGGAATTCAGCTATTACGTCCACAAGTTCTCCAAGGCCATCAAACCGGATCTCGACCCCATCCGCGAGGACAGCTTCGCAGGCGAGGTGGACCGGCGCTGGCGCGCGAAACTCGAGACCAGCGGGCTCCGCGACAAAACACTGACGCTCACCGTCATTCACCGCCCGCCTCCGAAAAGCCTCCTGCCGTTCCTCAGCTGCAGCGCACCGGACCGACTGAAGGAGGAGACCCGCAAACGCCTGCAGCGCCTCGGTGAGGCTGTGAACGTCTTCCTCTCGGGGCTGACCGAGCTCAAGCCGCGCCTGCTGTCAGCCGGATCGGGAGAGTTGGTGGGATTTTTAGGCGCGCTCAACACGGGCACCGAGCTGCCGCTCTACCCGGCCAACACCTACGGCTTTCTGTCCTTCAACGTCGCCAATACCCGCGTGACGTTTCACGGCGACCATTTCGAGCTTTCCGAGGGCGTCGTGGGCCATCGCTACGGCAAGAGCTTCACCATCGGAGAATATTCCGAAGGCACCTCCTGCACCATGTTCGACATGCTGAACCTGCCGGTCGACATGATCGTGACGCACTCCTTCACGCCGATCAATTCGAACCTCATGGCGGGCCGCATCAAGCGGCAAAAGCGCCAGATGCAGGCCAGCCAGGACGCAGCCCTCTCGCTCCTGGAAGCCCTCGACATCGCCGCCGATGATCTCGAGGCCAAGCGCCAAAGCTTTGGCGAGCATCACATGGTCGTGACGCTCTTTTGCGACACGCTCGAAGAACTGCAAACCCTCAGCGCCGAGATCGTGAACGCCGCCGCAACCGAAGGCGTGAAGATGATTGGCGAGCGGGTCGCGGCCAAGGCGCATTACCTCAGCCAGCACCCCGGCAACCAGCCAAAGCGCGTCCGCGCCAGCGCCGTCACCAACCGCAACTTCGCGGATTTTGCGGCCTTCCACCGGACACAGCTCGGCAAACCTGCAGCACTTACCCCCTGGGGCCGGGTCGTCACCTATTTGCCCACGCCGGAGCAGAGCGCCTACCGGTTTTCCTATCACGAGCAGGGATCGCCCGACAAAGAACCGACCAGCGGCCATACCCTGATCATGGGGCGGCCCGGGTCCGGCAAATCGGTGCTGTCAGCCTTTCTGATGACCCAGGCCCGTCGCGCAGGGGCGCGGATCTTCGTCTTCGATTACCGTCTTGGCATGGAGATGGCGGTGCGCGCCAATGGCGGGCGCTACGCCTCCCTGAACGCCGGCCAGCCCACGGGTCTCAACCCGCTCTGGACAGAGACCGATGCGCGCGGCACCGCCTGGCTCTCGGATTGGCTCACAACCCTGCTCTACCGCGCCGACAAGCCCCTGACCCCGGCGCAGACCAACCGCATCCAAGAGGTCGTGCGCCAGAATGCCCAGGCCACCAATCCGGCCCTGCGGAACTGGCGGGATTTCGCATCGCTTTTTGTGTCTACGGATGACGGCGGCGATCTGCACCAGCGCCTGCTCGAGTGGACCGAAGACGGCCGCTACGGCTGGATCTTCGGGCAGAGCCTCGAGGACACCTTCTCGCTCAAGGGCGATGTTGTGGGCTTCGATCTGACCGGCATTCTCGACAGCGAGGCCGACAAGGAACGGATGGCGGTCCTGTCCTATCTTTTCCGCCGGGTCGAACGCGAGATCGAGGATCGCCGCCCCACCATCATTGTTATTGATGAAGCCTGGAAGGCGCTGGACAATGCGTATTTCGCCGAGAGGCTGTCGAACTGGCTGGTGACCGCGCGCAAGCAGAACACGGTTGCCGTGATGATGACGCAATACGCAAGCCAGCTAGAGCGCACCCGGACCGGCAAGACCATCGTCGAAGCCGTTCCGACGCAGATCCTGCTGCCCAATATCCGCGCGCAGCCTGCGGATTACGCCATGCTGAATCTGACGGAGAAGGAGCTCGACGTCCTTCTCAACACCGGCAGCAACAGCCGCCTCGCACTGATCCGCGACGATCAGGGCTCGATCGTGGTCGATGCCGATCTCAGTGCTCTCGGGCCCAATCTCACCATCCTTGGCGGCATGGAAAAGGGCGAAGCGCTTGTCGGCGCCGATTACCGCGACCGCCCGGACTTCTGGAGGCTTTCATGATCCGTACCCTGTTTCTTATCACCGCGCTCGGCGCTTTGGCCTCCTGCACCCAGTACCGGGAGCCGCAGGCGAACTGCTTCACATTCCTCGCGTCAACGGCACCCGTCGCGCCTGATTGCCACTTCACGCCCCTTGGCACCCCGGAGGGCGACATTGAAGTCTAGCCTGCCTCATATCCTGGCACTTTGCCTGCTGCCCGGTCTCGGCGTCGCGCAAGGCGTGCCGACCAATGACAGTGGGCTGACCGCGCGTGACATCGTCGAGACCGGCGATCGCGAGGCTGACTTGACCGTTCAGGCGGACAAGCTTGCCGTGCGCGAACTCATTGCCGAGATCGAACGGGAGCAGCTGGAAACCCTGCAACGCATCCTCGATGCCCAGACCAGCTTCGGCGGTCAGGGCTTGCCGGCTATGGTCTTGGGGCTGGAAAGCGGCAGCGGGGATCCGGCCCGGTCAGTCGAGGCGGTCTATGGCAATGCCGACATCGACCCCAATCCCGGCGGTGCGCAGATGTTCGGCGACGCGTCTGAGACCATCGAGCAGCTCATCATCCGCGTCGCCCAGGAGACTAGCGGCTTTGCGGGTGTTGGCCGCGCAGGCCTCTCGCCCGTCCAGTGGCGAGCGCTTCTACAGGCCCTCATTTGGCAGGAAAGCCGGTTTACGATTGGGGCAAGGTCTCCCGTCGGCGCCTATGGCCTCACCCAGATCATGCCGGGCACCGCCAGTGATCTCGGCATCAACCCGGAATATTACGACAGCCCTTACCTTCAGGTGCATGGCGGCGCGCGCTATCTCGCGACCCAGCTCAACACATTCGATGGCAACATCATCAACGCCCTCGCGGCCTATAACGCCGGACCCGGCCGGGTTTTCGAGTATGGCGGCGTGCCACCCTTCCGCGAGACCCAGCACTACGTGTCGGTCATCCCTGAACGCTACAATCTCTATCTGAGCCGAATCGGCGGGATCGATGCGCTTGGCACGATCGATCCGGCGCTTCTCGCCAATGCCAACCTCTCGCTCACGGGTCATGGGGCGGCCTTTTATGGCAGCAACTCACCAGCCGCGATCCGCCAAGCCGCCCTGCGCATCCGCGATATCGTCGAACGGATTTCCGAAACCGAGGACGTGCAGGAGAGCGTCGGGCTCAACACCTATGCCCGCGCCGAACTCGTGCGTCTCGTGGCTGCCCGCATCCGGCTTCAGGCCGCCCGCACCCGAGTGCTCTCCGCCGAGGAGCTGGCGCAGGCCAGCGCCCGCATGGCCGAAGGCGCGTTCATGGATTTTACGATCAGGGAGATTGAATGATGGGACATCTGCTCTTGAGGACAGCTTTGGCCACGACATTTGGCGTTGGCTTGCAGTTCAGCGTCCTACCCCCTGCCGCAGCACAAGGTGTACCGGTCGTCGATACCCAGAATATCGCGCAGAACATCCAGCAGCTCCGGCAGATGATCGAGGACGAGATTTTGCAGAACGAGCAGCTGACGCAGCTCCGCGAACAGCTGGCCACACTCACGGATCAACTCGCGGAGCTGCAAAGAACCTATGAAGCGCTCACCCGACTTGCCGAGCTTCCCGAAATCATCCGGACGGAAATGGAAGACGAGTTGAACGGTCTGCTCGACCAAGAGTTCGGGGACATCCTCGCCACAATTGAGGCGATCAAGACTGGGGATTTCTCGGGCCTATCCGGTTCTGGCGCAGGCGAAATCGAAACCCAGATGGACCGGGTGCTGGCCGATCTCGGCTTCGATGAAGACACCCTCTCGGAAATGGCCACCAGCGGCAATCCCGGGGCCAACCGCGTGGCGACGCAGGCAACAACCGGCGCGCTCGTCTCAGCCGCCGCCCAGAACAGCTATGAAGATGCCGGCCAATCGCTCGAGCGGGTCGATCGCCTTGTCGGGCTCATCGACGACATGGAAGAGCTCAAGCAAAGCGTCGATCTCAACACGCGCGTGACAGCTGAATTGGCCATCGCCCTCGTGGCGATGTGGCAGCTGGAAGCGATTCAAACCGTGGGCGATGGCACCGGCGGCGTGATCGACGCCGCCACCATCGCCGAAGAGCAGCGCTTCATGGATTTCACCTTGCCGGACCTGCGGGCCGAGTGATCGTGGGGGCATGACGGGTGGCGAGTGAACAAGAGATCATCGAGGAAGAGCTGGTCTACGGTGCCCTGCGCCGCGAACGGCTCTGGCAACGCCTTGGTCTGGCAGGTCTTGTCTTCGGCATCATCGGCTGTCTGAGCGCCGCGGCTGTCTCGATCCTCGATGTCGACCCGCCCCCCGTCGTTGTCCCCTACGATCCCGCCACCGGCTTTGCTCTCCCCGAGGCCTCGGTGGGCGCCTCCTCGGTGACCGCCAACCAGGCGATCATCGAGGCAGAGGTGTTCCGCTATGTGACCGACCGCGAGGTCTACAACCAGCTCGACAACGACCTGCGCATCCGCAGCGTCCTGCGCCGCTCGGACGGGGCCGCCGAGAGCGGGTTGCGCCAGATCTGGAACAGCGCCAACGAGAATTACCCGCCGACCGTCTATGGCCCCAACGCCAGGCTCGACGTGGAAATTCTCAGCATCAACCGGATCGGCTCCAACCGCGCCACGGTGCGCCTGCGCAAGCGTCTGACCTCCATCAACGGCACCCAAACCGGGCTCTTCACCGCGACCCTTCTCTTCGAGTTCCGTCCCGAGACCCGCCGGTCCATCGATGAGGTCTGGACCAATCCGTTTGGGTTCACCGTGCTCGAATATTCCATCCGCTCCGACAGATTGGAGAACTGATCTTGTTTCCCGTACGAATTGCATTTGTTGTCCTCATCGTTTTGTTGCCGGGGTTGGTCGCCGCCGAAGCCATCCCGCGTGGCGGTCCCAACGACAATCGGGTGCGCTTGGCCACCTACCAGGAGGGCCAGGTCTACCGTCTCAGCGTGTCGCTCACCCATGTGACCACCATCGAGTTCGGCGAGGGCGAAAGCATCCGCTCGATTATCGCAGGCGACACGGAAGGGTTTGAGATCGATGGCGTGCCGGGCGGCCAGGCCTTCGCGATCAAGCCCGTCGCGCGCGGCGTTCATACCAATGTGACGGTCTACACGAACAGGCGAAGCTACTATTTCAACGTCGAGGAGGTCCGCAGCCCGACCTTCTATGTGGTGCAGTTCCGCTATCCGGAGGACGATGCGCGCCCGACCCGGGCCATCGCCGCCCAAGCGCCGAACTACAATTACGGCGCCAGCGCGCGGACCGAGTTCACGCCAACGCGCATCTGGGATGACGGGACGTTCACGTATTTCGCGTTTCCAAGAAACGCGCCTGTGCCCGCGATCTTCCGCTACGCGGGCGGCCGCGAGCGCACGGTCAACACGCAAACCCCTGAAGACGGCGTGATCCGCGTCAGCGGCGTAAACCGCCAATGGGTCCTGCGACTTGGCGAAGAGTTCGTCTGCATCGAGGCGATCCCGCCCGCGGAGGCCACCTCATGAGCGATACCGGGAACACCGAGCTGGAAAAACGCCTCGCCGCCCTTGAGAAAGGCAGTGCCCGCGCCCCCACGGCGGCGCAGCGCCGGTCGCCCCTTCTCGCGCTGATCGTGGTCCTCGTCATCGGCGCGGGTGGTGCCCTGCTTTATCTCCTCTCACAGCCCGACGAAGAGGTAGCCTTGCCGACGGCCACCCCAGACGTCTTCCAAAACGAGGGGGACGGCTTTGGCGCCATCGAGACCTTGCCCCCGCCCGAGCCCGAGGTTGTGTTCGTCGGACCAGACCCCGTTGAGCCCAATGCCGAGCTTCTGGCGCAGATCACCGCCCTGCAGGCCCAGATCGAGGAGTTGCGCAACGCCCCTGAACCGGTCGTCGAGGAAGACACCGCCGCCGCAGAGGCGATCGACGCGCTGACCGCTCAGATTGCGGCGCTGCAAGCCGCCTCGGAAGCAGCACAGCAACGATTTCAGGACGAACTGACGGCGCGGGATCGAAGTCTTGAACAACTCCGTATGGATCTGGAACTGGCCCAACTCGAGGCCAGCCGGCCCCAACCCGCCCCAGCGGGCCCCACGGAGGATGAGCTGCGCGCACGCGAGCAAGAGCGACTGCGCCGCGAGGAAGAAGCCCGGCGCATGGCCGAGCTGGAGCGCCGGGCCGCGGAGGAACGCGCCTTCCAGGAGCGGCGCATCGCCTCGCCCACCATCGCGTTTGGCGGTGCCTCAGGAGCGAATGAAACGGCTCTGACCGAACGCACCTTCGGCGAGGTGACGGATTTCGTGCTGAACGGGGCGCTGCCCTCGACGGTGACGCAGGCCGAGGTGATCGCCAATCCCTCCAACACCATCATCCAGGGCACCATGATCCAGGCCGTCATGGAAACTGCCCTTGACAGCTCCCTGCCCGGCCAGACCCGTGCCGTGGTGTCCGAGGATGTCTACAGCGTCGATGGCGTGCGCCTCTTGATCCCCCGAGGATCGCGTCTCATCGGGCGCTACCGCGCTGGCGTCGATATCGCGCAGCGCCGCGTCACGATCGCCTGGGACCGGATCATCCTGCCCGACAACCAGACCGTCCAGATCAGCTCCTTCGGAGGTGATGAACTGGGCCGTTCTGGCGTCACCGGTTTCGTGGACACACGCTTCGCCGAGCGTTTCGGGTCGGCCGCGCTGATCTCGCTGATCTCCGCAGCACCCAGTGCCGCCGCCTCCGAAGTCCAGGATGAGACTGCCGCCGACGCTCTCGAAGACGTTGGCGATGATCTGGCAGATGCCACGGACAGCGTCATAGGCGATTACCTCTCCATCGGCCCCGTCATCTATGTCGACCAGGGCGCCCGCGTCACGGTCATGGTCGACCGCGATCTGGAGATATTCTGAGCCCATGTCGCTGAGCTATCTCGAAACCTCGCTCGACCGGATCGACGCCGCCGCTCGCGACGATGTCATCGAGATCTGCATCAACCCTGATGGCACCTGCTGGGGCGAATTCCAGGGCGATCACTTCATGCGCGCGCTGGATCAAAGGCTGACGGGCGTTCAGGTCAGGGACCTCGGCAACCAGATCGCCTCCTCCGCCAACACCACGATGAGCAAGGACCGCCCCATCGTTTCAGTCTCGATCACCTACAAGGGGCGCCCGATCCGCGCACAGGTCATCACCCCGCCCGCCGTGCTCTCGGCCATGTCGATCAGCCTGCGGTTCTTCTCGAGCCTGCCACTCGAGGGCATCGCACTCGATTTCCTCTACGGAAAAGAGCGCAAGCTCGAAGACCTGCGCGTGGAAAAAAAGCGTGCCTTGCGCGCCGTGGTGGCCGCGGGTTTGATCGATGATGCGCTCGCCTTCTGCGTCGAGAACAAACTCAACATGATCGTCTCGGGCGGCACCTCCACCGGCAAGACCGTGGCCGCGCGCAAGATCCTCTCTCACGTACCGGCCGAGGAACGCATCGTCACCATCGAAGAAGCGGCCGAGCTTCTGCCGACCCAACCAAATGCCGTGACCCTCATCGCCAATCGCGACGCAGAATTCCAGACCGCCGATGTGCTTCTCACTGCGACGCTGCGCATGCGCCCCGACCGGATCATCCTCGGTGAGGTGCGCGGCAAGGAGGCCATGACCTTTCTGGAAGCCATCAACACCGGCCATGGCGGCTCGATGACCACGCTGCACGCAGAAACCCCGCAACTGGCCGTGCAGCGCCTCGCGATCGCAGCACTCAAGACCGAGATCCCGATGACCTATGCCGACATGATCCAGTACATCGAGAACTCCATCGACGTGATCATCCAGGCCGGTCGGCATGACGGCAAACGCGGCATCACGGAATTCTACCTCCCCGGCGCAACCGAGATTGGAACTTCCCCATGAAGACATTTGAATACGATATCCTGTCCTTTCCCATGGCCCGCAAAACCAGCCTTGCCGACATGCAGACCTGCCTGAACGAGAAGGGCGCAGACGGGTGGGAGGTGGTGTCGATCAGCACTTCGGAGTTCGCCAATATCGGGCACACCGTTTTCCTGAAACGCGAAATTACACCCGCTGGAGCCACGGCATGAGGCAGGCGCAGCACCTCACCTTGGCCGCGCTGGTCCTAAGTCTGACGCCCGCTTTCGCCGTTGCCGAGCGCAACCTAGTGCCAACCCTCGATCGCAGCTTTGACGTCTGTCCGGACCGGCCCGCCGAGCCCGTCTGGATGCAGGAAATCCCGCTCCGCCAAGCCTATCAGCGGGTTCTGGTTCAGGACATCTATCGCGCCCAGAATCTCGAGCGGGTCGTCGAGATCGGCAACTGCGACTGCGCGACTCGGTTCCCGTCCTGGGACGCGGCCGAGGCCGTGTTTCGGGAGAGCTACGCGAGCGACGAACGATGGGAAATGCTCGAAGCCTCGGATGGCTACAACCGCCGCGCCAACGCCGCCCGAACTGCCGCCAAGGCCATCTGCGAAGCCGCAGGTAATTGGTAAGGCAGCCCCGCGATGAGTGTCGTCACCTACTTCGTTGAAACCTCCCAAGCCTATCTCGACACTGCCGCTGAGACCCAGTTTGGTGCGGTTGCGGCAACGGTCGGCACGCTCCTGGTTTTGGGGACAACGCTGGTGGTGATCCTCGTCGGAATCAACATGATCTATCAATACCGGGCCATGGATGGGCACACGGCCTTCTGGCTCGCGGTCAAGATCGGGCTCATCGGGATATTCGCGACCAACTGGATGCAGTTCAACGCATTCTCGTCTGCCATTCTCTATGGGATCGACAGTATCGCGGGCGCGCTCGTGGCCTCCGTCGGCGGCGGCAGTCCGGGACCCTCTGGAACTTTCGCCGAAGAATTCGACCGCCTGATCGCGGAACTGGGCAACTATCTGAACGCTGCCGGGTCCGAGCTGAACTGGATGGCCGGCGCCATGCTCGACATCGTCGGTGTTCTTCTGCTCTCGATCCTCGGCGGGCTGGCCGCCTTCATCCTCGTGGCCTCCCGCCTGATGATCGCGCTCCTGATCGGGATCGCCCCGGTGATGATTTTCCTGACCCTCTTCGAGGTCACCAAGGATTATTTCGCGCGCTGGCTGTCGGCGCTGGTCTCCTTCGCGCTCTACCCCATAGTCGTGGCCGGTGTGTTCGCGACAATCACGGGCGTCTCCTCTGCCCTCATCGGCGAACTCGGCGACCCGGAGGGAGCCTCAAACATCGGCGCGCTCATTCCCTTCTTCATGATGGTGCTCATGGCCAAGGGCTTCATCATTGCCACGCCCTTCATCGTCCGCGCGATCTCCGGAAACATTATGATGCCCGCCCTCTCCGGTGGTCTCGGCGGCGGCTACAGCTTTGCCCGCGCCGCAATGGGCAGCCAGCAGGCCTACAATCGCTACCTGATCGGAGGCGCAAGTGGCGCAGAATACGCAGCCATCAGGGCGCGACAGTTCTTCGGCGTGCAGCAGATGCCCGTAAGACAAGGCATGGGGCAGACGGGTTCCGCAGGCAGCACAGGATCCGCAGACTCGGGATCAAAAATGCTGGCGCAGCTGGCGAGACTGGGTCGACTTGGACGACGGTGACGGCTCAAAGCGGAACTGCAGAGAGAATGTGGTTGGGAGCGTGGTCGCCGCAGTGGAGCACCGCTCGGAGCGAGCCTAGCACTTAAGCATTTGAAAACTGCCCACTTAGCCCGCCCGCGCCGCAGCGCTAATTGGAATGTCCGCGCCAAACGTGTAGACAGTCGAAATGACCAAGGGACCCGCAGGGTGGGCGGCTGCGGAACATGAAGCACGCATTGCTCTCACGCCTATGAAATAACTGAAGTCTTGCGCTACATGTAGTATTTGCGCATTGTCAGTTCACAACGGATCAACCTGCACAGGCACTCATTGTCGGTATTTCAACTTAATGAAATTTACACCCCCCCAAACGGTCTACCTGCCGTCGATGTTATCTTTATGCACGGCTTGGGCGATGCCTTCGAGAGCTGTTGGCAAAATCCATTAGGAAATTCTGGCGATGTATGGCCAGTGTGGTTGTCAGAGGCCTTTCCAGGAATCTCGATTTGGGGTCTGGATTACCCATCATCCAAATATAGTGCCCTTCTTAACGGACCCGACCTGTCCCTTCTAACAGTGGCGGCGAGCCTGTCCGAACTATTGCGTGCAAAGAAGATTGGTAGAAGGCCATTGGTTCTTGTTTGTCATAGCCTCGGCGGTGTCATCGCCAAGGCTATGCTTCGCGCATGCGAAAGCTCAACCACTGCTCCTAAAATGGCAATATACGAAAATTGTAGAGGCGTAGTTTTCCTTGCAAGCCCTCACACTGGCTCACCCTTGGCATCAATCTTGTCGCTAATCCCCGGCGTTGGATCCAAGCAAACAAAAGAACTTTCGAATGCCGGTGCCATGTTGGTAGACTTGAACACATGGTATAAAAATAAGGCACCGGCAATAGGTATAAAAACCTGTGCATTCTATGAAACCATGAACACAAACGGGGCATTGGTTGTCGATGCAGGTTCTGCAAACCCAGGCGTTCCGGACTGTGACCCTATTCCAATCGACGCAAATCATCGTGAAATCTGCAAATTTGGTCACCAGGATGAATTTGGCTATGTGTGTATCAAGAACTTTCTAGAAGAATTGTTTGAATCGGACGGTCTGAATGTTGATGATAAAATTTCTGTTGATGACCTTGAATACTACATTAGCACTGTTAAGGGAGATCGTCTTTCGTTAGCGGAAAAGCTCGAAAAGGGAGGCAAGTGCGATCAAGAGATTGACGAGGCTGAGGCAGAGAAAGAACGAATCCATAAAATGGTAAGGCGAAATGCCATTTCTGGCAGTGCTCGCCAAAAATACCGCCAGTTTTTGAGCGAAGTCCTTACACTTTTCCGGATACACATAGCACCGCTTATTCGTTCGGGTGCAGACGAAGTCATGGTGAACACGGCTATTCACTCGAAGCTACTTGCACCACTCAGTGAAAAGCAGTCATCGAATGACTTGTTCAATATCGCTGACATTCACAGCGCGATCTACTATTTGACCGGCAACTGTCATATAAATTGGACCAAGCCAAATGATTAGAATTTGGCATCCAATGAGAGATCCTCACCATTGTAGTTTTCGGATGATGGCGTTGTGCTTAGCTACGCCGAAACAATTATCTGTCCCTAGAGGATCTCTTCTGGATACTTTCCTACTATTTCCTGAGTACCTGCATGAAATTCAGTATAAGGGCTTCGGTTCACTCCGGTCAACACTACGAGATCTTGAGATTCCGAAACCGAGCGATAGTTTTGTTAGCCTTCCAGACATCAGGACAGTCTTTCGCGAGTTGCAAGTCTTCCAAAAAGCAGCGCTACGTCAATTGGTGGCAAAGAACATACTGTCTGCTGAAGCCTTCAAGGAAGGGAACCTCACGCTGTCTTCTAAAGGTATTCCGGACGAGCTGAAGAAAGTATTGCAAGCGTTTGTATCCGAGAACTCGCGCCAAATCTCTTTCATAACTGGTGATCTAAGTGCAATACCCTTGGATGGCCCAACTGGTTTGCTCCGACGAGCAAATCTAGAGATGGGAGGGAGATTCAGATAATGTCGCCCATCCTCAAACTCAATCGCTTGATTGTGATGAAAAGCGGTCAGCGAGCTTATGATCAGAAGTTTCACTCTGGTTTAAACATTATTCACGGGTCTAACGGATCAGGAAAATCATCTATCCTCGACTTCATTTTCTTCGCGTTGGGTGGAAACTTGACCAAGTGGAAACCTGTTGCGCAAAGATGTGATAGTGTGTTCGCAGAGGTCTCGGCTGGCGGAACAAAACTGTCCCTTCGAAGAGACGTATCTACCGACAGCAATCAGCCCATGTTCATCTATTTCGGAGCTTTGCAGGACGGACTTGAAGCTGCAGCAGACGGTTGGCAGCGATATCCCTACTCTCGAAACGATCATTCTAAGACTTTCAGTCAGATTTTATTTAAGGCCCTTGGCCTCCCCGAAATACCGGGAGATGAGGGTTCAAACATTACGATGCATCAAATTCTTAGACTGATGTACGTAGACCAGACCACGCCGTTCCAGCGCATTTTCCGTAGCGAAGACTTTGATCCTCGAGACACTAGGGAAGCTATATCCGAACTGCTTTGTGGGATCGGAAACAACGAGCTTTACTCGAAGCGCATTGCTCTACGAGAGAGCCGGAAGATGGAAAGTGAACTCGGCACAAAGCTCACAAATTTGCTGAGAGCCACGGCGAATTTGGGCGAGAACTTCAATGAGGGCGCATTTGAAACCGAGAGGAGCAATCTGTCCCAGCGACTGGAGATGCTTCAAAAAGAGGTTGAAGGCCTTCACAGCGCAGACGTAGATAGTTCCCAAATTGCCAAACTGGCTGAGGGTGAGCGCAGAAATCTCTACGACAAAATCACCAAAGAGCGTGATAGGTTGGTGGGTATTGAGCGTGAAATCGCGTCATTGGATTTTGAAATATTGGATAGCGATCATTTTGTTAAGCACCTTGAGCAGCTCCTCAAAGAGTTCAACAGAACCGCAGCAACATACATTGCTATTGGAGACGTTCCCTTTGAGCTTTGCCCGGCATGCCTACAACCGCTGACCGATACGTCTGATCATCAATGTCACCTATGCAAAGAAGAGCTTCCAAAAGAAGATAAAGACACAAAGCTTTTTGAGCTCAGAATGGACATCGAAGGGCAAATCTCTGAGAGCTTGCGCCTACAAGAAAAGCGTGTGGACAAGTTAAGCACTCTCAGGAAGGAAGCTACCCGCCTGAAGACAAGTATGTCGCGCCAGATGAAGCAATTTGACGAAGTCAGAAATGCTTCCATCGACGGGCGAACTGCACTGATTTCTGAAAGAAGTCGCGAGATTGGAAGGATAGATTCACGATTGGACGAGTTGAGTAAGCTGGCTGACCTCAGGCAACAGATCAACGAGGTCAAAGCTGCAAAAGAGGCCGCCTACAGCGCGGTGGAAAGGCTAAGGAACGAAATCGAGGCATTGGAGCTAGCTCGAGACAAGCGCCGACGGCAGGTGAAGACCCGAATTGCTGAACAAACAAAGCGCGTTCTCGAGATGGACCTCGAAGAACACAACGATTTTGAAGAGCTTGAAAAGTTTGACTTCAGTTTCGAGGACGACTGGTTCGCGATCAACGGTGACCCAAACATCACGACTAGTGCTAGCGGCATGGTTGTGGTAAAAAATAGCCTTTTCATAGGTCTGTTGCTATCATCACTACAGGATCAACAAATGAGATATCCGAGAATGCTCTTGCTCGACAACGTGGAGGACAAGGGTATGGTCGGCGACCGGGTTAGAAACTTCCAAAAAGTCATTGCGGATCTAATGGATGAAGAAAGCCAGCCACACCAGATCATTCTGACGACCTCGACGCTAAATCCCGAACTGGGGCGCGAGGACTACATCATTGGACCTGAGTACACCAAGGAAAATAGAACTCTGAACATCCAGACTGGTACTTCTTCATCATAAGCTGAGCCATTGATCATTCAAATATCCGCAAGCTGCAAATCCCAATTCGTGTCCGTGTCTGAAGTTCGATGGGCAGCTCTCAATAGTCAGTTGAAAGTCCGCTTCCGCATTTGGCTATGGATCGTTGGCTTTCTCAGCGAGCCTCCACCCGCCGCCCTGTCCGACAGACTGAGGTGCCATCCTCGCCACCCTATCGTAAGCGTTCCCAGGAGGGCACTGGCGGTTCAGCTTGACGGCTTGAAGTTCCACGGCAGCAGATCGTCGAGGCCACTTTGCGGATGACCATGTGCGATCGCTGTGAGGGTGGCCTTGAGATAGGCGAAGGGCTCGACGTCGTTGATCTTGCAGGTCTCGATCAGCGAGGCGATGCGGCCCCAGGCGATGCCACCTTCGTCATGCCCCGCGAAGAGCGCGTTTTTCCGATTGAGTGTGATGGGGCGGATCAGGTTTTCGACGCGGTTGTTATCGATCTCGACGCGGCCATCGGCCAAGAAGGTCTGCAGCCCGTCCCAGTGGTTATGGATGTAATTCAGCTTTTCGCCCAACCGGGATTTAGCCGAGATCTTGCGGCGTTGGGCCTGCAGCCAGTCGCCGAAGGCTGCGACCAGTGGAGCACTGCAGGTCTGGCGGGCAGACAATCGCTGGCCGGGGGAGGTGCCACGGATATCAGCTTCGACGGCATAGATCTCGGCAATGCGGCGCAGTCCCTCGGCGGCGATCTGTGATCCATCGCGGTCGAAGACTTCCTTGAGCTTGCGGCGCGCGTGCGCCCAGCAATGGGCCACGCGAATGGGGGTGCCGCCCTTGCGCGTGGGTTTGGTCAGCCGGTTGTAGCCCTGGTATCCGTCGATCTGCAGGATGCCATTAAAACCTGTCAGGAATGTTTCGGCATTCTCGCCCGCCCGGCCCGGGGCATAAAAGTAGACCACACTGGGTGGATCTTCACCGCCCCATGGCCGGTCATCGCGGGCCAGTGCCCAGAGATAACCTGTCTTGGTTTTGCCCCGCCCCGGATCCAGCACCGGGGCCGTGGTCTCGTCCATGAACAGCTTGTCGGATCGTTTCAGGTGTTCAGCCAGCCGGTCAACAACGGGCTTGAGGTGGAATGCTGCCTTGCCGACCCAATCGGCCAAGACGGCGCGATGCAGATCAAGACCCGCCCGCGCCAGGATCTGGCTTTGGCGGTATAAAGGAAGGTGGTCGGCATATTTGCTGACCAGCACATGGGCGATGCTGGCCTCGGTCGGCAGGCCGCCCATAATCAGGTGCGCTGGTGTGGGAGCTTGGGTCACGCCGTCGGTGCAGGTCCGGCAGGCGTATTTCGGGCGCACGGTGACAATCACACGCAACTGCGCCGGCACGATGTCCAGCCGCTCGCTGCGATCTTCACCGATCTTGTGCATGACACCGCAGCCACAAGGACAGATCAGGCTGGCGGGTTCAATAACCTCCTCGATGCGCGGCAACGCGGCCGGAAGATTACCTATGGTGCGCTTTGGCGCGGGCCTGGTTGCCGTCTTGTCACCTGCCTTGGCGGCCAGATGTTCCTTCTGCACCTCGACCTCGGCCAGCGCGATGGACAGATCCTCAAACGCCAGCTGTCGTTCATCCTCGGTCAGCTTTTCCGACCGTTTGCCATGCAGGGCATGGTTCAGTTCAGCGATCAGATGCTGTTGGCGTTGGGTAATATCCTGAAGTGCTGCGATCGTTTCCATCAACGACGTAACCACTGCACGCTGGGCGGCCGGGATAGTGGAAAGGTCAATGGCGGGTGTCGCGATCATCGCCCGATAATATGATAAAACCCTTGTAAAAACACGCAAAAGACAGTGGTTGATTCATTCTGCCGCAGCAGGTGGGCGCATCTCCAATGCCTTGACCTTGCGCCAGTCAAGACCGGCAAACAGGGCCTCAAACTGAGCGTGGTTCAGCGCCATCATCCCGTCCTTGATCGCGGGCCAAGTGAAGGTCGTATCTTCCAACCGCTTGTAGGCCATCACCAGTCCTGTGCCATCCCAGTAGAGCAGCTTCAGCCGATCGGCACGGCGCGAGCGGAACACAAACACCGTGCCGGTGAACGGATCCTTGCGCAGCACCGACGACACGACTGCCGCAAGACCATCATGACCTTTGCGATTATGCTGAGCTCAGCATAATCGCAATTATGCCGAGTCCATGATTATGCAGAGTGTCTGGCAGCTTTTTAATTGCTGCCAGCACCTTAACGACAATATCACTGCGCATATTTTCTTGAGTTTCGAACATCGTTTAGCATCGATAGCAGCTTGTCGGGCGCTTTGAATCTGCCTGGTCGCAACACGGGTGGCTCCATGGCGGCGAGGGCTTCGAGCTTTTCTGTTGGATCGGCGCGCAGGTATATCTCGGTGCTCTGGAGGGTCGCGTGACCCAGCCAAAGAGAGACCTTCCGGATGTCGTGAGTGGCCGCGAGGGTGTGCATCGCGCACGTGTGGCGCAGCACATGCGGCGTGATGGGCCTGTCGCGCAAAGAGGGCTGCATCACCGCGGCGCGCTCCACGTGCTTGCGCAGAATATACGCGAAGCCCGATCGGGTCATCGGAGCACCAACACCATTGAGGAAGAGTTCAAGCGCAGAGGTTTTGGGGCGAATGCTGATCCAGGCCCGGATCGCGGTTGCCGTCTCTTTCCAAAGGGGCAGGACACGTTCGCGCCGTCCCTTGCCCATTACGCGGATATCCCCCCAGTTCCGTTGGTCGACCTGACCGGACTTCAGCCCGATCAGCTCCGATACGCGCAGTCCGGCCGCGAAGGCGAGGTGTAGCATCGCCCTGTCCCGCGTTCCCGACGGTGTGCGCGGGTCGGGCGCGTCGAGAAGCGCCTTGATCTCGACGCGCGTCAAATGCGTGACGAGGGCCTCATCCACCTTCTTCATCGGGATTGCATGGATGCGGCCTGCTTGATCAAGGCAGTCCGGCAGCCGGTATTCAAGGAAGCGGAAGAAAGCGTTGATCGCGGCCAGCCGCGCGTTGCGCGACCGCGCGCCGTTTCCGCGCGCGGTCGTGAGGTGCTCGAGAAACGCAAGGACCAGCGTGGCATCGATTTCTTCCACGGTGAGGTCTGACGGCTTGGTGCGAAGGTGGCTGGCGGCGAAGACGACAAGGAGCTGGAAGCAGGTTGCGTAGGCCTCGCAGGTGTGCGGGCTGGCACCGCGATCCCGGGGAAGATGCTCACGGAGGAAGACGGCGAGGTGTTGGCCGAGAAGGGTCATGAGGCATCCCCCCGGTGCAGCGCTTCGCCAGCCTCGGCGATCCCGAACATCAGGGTCGGGGTGGCCTGCAGGTACCAGTAGGTGTCAGTGATATGGGCATGACCAAGATAGGTGCTCAACCCGGCCATGTGGCGGGCGACTGCCGCGCGGCCGGATCCACATTGCTGCAGCGAGCGCACGGCGAAGCTGTGCCTGAGATCGTGGATGCGCGGTCCCGGCTCGCCAGCGGCGCCACGCAGCCCGACGGTGCGGGTCAGGCGAAGGAAGACCGTGATCACCGTGGAATAGGCAGGTCCCGTGCCGGCACTTGATCGGAAGACAGGATCGTCAGGGCGCCCCGGGAAGGTGCGGAGCCAGGCGTCGAGCGCGCGGCGCGTGGTGGCGTGGATCGGCACGAGCCGGTTCTTGCGGAACTTCGTGGCAAGGATGATGAGGCCATCCTCACCGACGTCGCGCACGCGCAGTGCCAGCGCCTCGGAGATGCGCAGCCCCGTCGCGGCGAGCAAGCCGAAGAGCGTTCGGTACATCAGGGGACGGATCGCGCCGGGCTGCCCCAGCAGAGCAGTCGTGCTCATCAACTGCGCGATCTCGTCGGCGGTCCAGATGTGCGGCAGGACGCGGGCGTGCCGATCCGTTCCGAATACATCGGTCGCCGGCAGCTCGTGCCGTGTGTCCTCGGCATGCATGGCGAGTGCGAAGCGGCGCACGGTCAGCAGGCGGTTGCGTCGTTGCGCCGGCGAGGGTGCCTCGCTGGCCCATGCGATCGTGCGGGCGGCCAATACGACACTGTCGCCATACGTCTCGGCAAATGCGACGAAGCCGCGCAAAAGTCCTGCCTGGACGCGGAACTTGAAGCCGAGAGCGCGATGGAGCGCAACATACCGTTTGAGATCATCAGCCAGCATCACGCGTCCCCCGGCCAGGGTTGCGCGATCAAGCACAGCGTCGCGAGATCGACCTTGGCATAGTGGGCAGTGGTGTCAGGCGATTGGTGGCGCAATACCGCGCCGATTGCATCGAGCGTCGCGCCCGCCCGAAGCATGGCCGTCGCCGCCGAGTGACGCAGAAGGTGGGCTCCCTGCGATGGCGCGTCGGTGATCCCGGCTCGCCGGAGGGCGGAGCGGACGATGGTCGAGACCACGTTGGAGCTTGCGAAGGGGACATACGGTGCCGCCGAGCGCAGAAAGATCCTCCGCTCATCCACCAGCGGGCGGGCATCCTCGAGGTAGGCGAGCAGCGCGTCACCAGCTTCCTGAGGCAGAGGCAACCGCACCTCACGCCGCCGCTTGCCGCGAACGCGGACCGTGCCCGCTGCCCAATCGACATGGTTGATCTCCATCGCCCAGATATCGTGCGCGCGCAGACCAAGCCGAGAGAGCAAAAGAAGGATCGCCCTGTCCCTGATCCCATGAGAAAGGGAGAGATCGCACCCCTCGATCAAGCGGGTGACATCCTCGGGCAACAGATAACGCGGCAACGCCGACAACCTCCAGTCTGGCGTCGGCGGCACGGCATGATCGAGACCGGGGCGGCACTCGCCGCGCGTGGCCAGGAACCGAAGATAACCACGCAGCGCCATCGCCATCGTCTTGACGTAGGCAGCGGAGCAGCGCGTCCCTTCATCGAGGATGACCGCGCGGACCCGCGACGCATCATATGCGTCGGGATCGACGCCCAAAGCCGGCAAAAGCCGAGAGACCATGCGGACATGCCGGGCAATGGTCCGCTCCGAGAGGCCACGATGGCGCCGCAGCCATTCACCGAAGCGTGCGACGGAAGGATCGACAACCAACGCTGCAGGCGCGACCTTCGGGATGATGCCGCAGTCGCCAAGGTAGTATGTGAATCGGTGAACTCGCCTCACATACTTGGAAGAGAGCCGATCAGATGACCGATTGCCGCCGCACCGGCACTTATGCCGCGCGAAGCGTTCCAGCGCATGCTCGTCGAGCGCCGAGATGGTCAAGCCCGAGAGCGCGAGCCATGCCCCAAGATGACGGGCTGAGTCGGTATATCCCTTGATCGTCAGCGCGGTGTAGCCGAGGCCAGACAGGTGAGCCGCATAAGCGACAATCGGCTCGGCAAGCTCGCCTGCCTCCATATGCCCCGGCCGAACTGGCAGGCGTTCATCAATATTGGTCATTGGCATTCTCCTCATTGGGCGCAAAGACGCGCCGGAGGAGTAAGCCTAATTATGCGGAGTCTTACGACATTGGCAGATATGCAGACCTGTTGAATGGGAGAAGAAAAATTAGCCTGCAGATCTGCAGCTTTGCATAATCATGGACTCGGCATAATTCCTGAAGTCCACAGGCTGCGTTGAGACCAGAACCCGCACACGGTTTGAAGGGAACATCATGGGTTGGCTTCCAAGCCGCGCACGACCGATACAATCCGTTCCGCTGAGGCCCCGGCTTCCAACCGGATCACGACTGCGCCCATGACAATCTCCGGCCGATCCTGCGCACCCGTTTTACCAAGCGGGGCATCGTCAACTGGTGCAACGATCAGTGACGCAAATTCCGCAGGATCCTCCGGCGCAGGTAGCACCAGCCGTCCGGTCCGCGCCAGCGTCCGCCAGGAGGACAGATGGTTCGCAGGCACACCATGCCGCAGCGCTACAGCATTCACAGTGCTGCCCGGAACCAGCGTCTCTGCCACGATCCGTGCTTTCAGCCCATCCGGCCATTTCCGGTTCCGACGACCCCGGCCGCCAACCGGGAGAACCTCCGATGTAGTCTCCATGGAGAAAATCCAGTCCAACAATCAACAGGGTCCAATGAACCCATCACGATCACAGACGGAAGGTGGGCGGCAGGAAACGCTTACACCCTATCGTAAGCATCCGGCGTAGGCCACAACGAGGTCAACGCGCGCGGTCGCGGTCCATTTCGATGAGCTCTTGCAGGTTTTCAATCCCGAACGGAGTGAA